>DAIEMM010000327.1 GCA_027349605.1 Anaeromyxobacteraceae bacterium | reverse complement strand
CCCGCTTGCCGGCGATCTCGGCTGCCCGCGCGATCCCGGCGTCGACCCGCGCCACCAGCACCGTGTTCTCGGTGGAGGTCTCGATGGTTCCGAGCCAGGCCAGCCCGCGGCCCTGGAGCACGGCGAGGACGAACGGGGTCTCGGCGCAGGTCGCGAGATCTGCACGTCCCCCCGTGAGCGCGTCGAGGGCTGGCTTTCCGAACGGGTAGCGCAGGAGGGTGACGTCGATCCCCTCCGACGCGAAGTACCCCTCGGCCGCCGCCACGTGGACCAGTGCCGCATGGGGAAGCTGCGCGACCGCCAGCCTCACCTTCTCCGGCGCCTCCTGGACTCGCCCGCCCCGGCACCCGGCGAGTACGGCGAGCGCGGCGAGCACTCCTGCCATCCAGGTCCGGGCGACGCCTCCCGGGCGGATCCCGGATCTATCTCTCCGACGGACGGTCCACGGGGCGCAGGCGCGCATTGACGACGTTCCGCAGGGCGACGAGGTCGAACGGCTTCTCGATGCGGTCATTCGGCACCTCGGCGAGGAAGTCTCGCGCGGCCGGCGTGAACGCCCCGCCGGACATGAACACCACGTCGGGGGCCAGCCGGGGGGCGATGCGGACGATCTCCCGGAGGACCTCCATTCCGCCCACCTCCGGCATCATCAGGTCGCACAGGACGACGTCGAAGTGCTCACCGGCCTCGATGCGTCGGACCGCCCGGCGGCCGGAGGTCTCGACCACGACGTCGTGCTCGACCGCCAGGGCCCGGCGCGCGACCGAGCCGACCATGTCCTCGTCGTCGATCACCAGCACGCGTGCCCGCCGGGGAGAGGCCACGACCACGCCCCCCTGCGGGTCCCGAACCTGCCTGGCGGGTGCCTGTGCCTCCTGCAGGGTGATCCGGACCGTCGCGCCCCGCCCCGCCCTGCTCTCGATGTCGATCCGCCCGCCCATGTCGGCCAGGATCTGGCGGCAGATGGCGAGGCCCAGGCCCGAGCCGACGCCGGGCGCCTTGGTGGTGAAGAAGGGCTCGAACACGTGGCGCAGGGCCGCGGGGGGGATCCCGCACCCGGTGTCCCGGATCTCCACGAACACCCTTCCCGGGCCGGCGACACCGGTCTCGATGACGATCTCGTTCTCCGCGGCGTGGCCCACGTCGATGGCCTGCGCCGCGTTCACGATGACGTTCAGGAAGACCTGTCCCAGGCGCGCCTCGTCTCCGGCGACCGCAGGGACCGGCGAGCGCTCCCACCGGACCTGCGCGCGGTGGCGGATCTCGTTTCGCGCCATGCGCAAGGACGACTCGATCACGGCTCCCACTTCGGCGCGATCCGTCCCTTCCTCGCGGATGCGACCGAAGATCCGGAGATCGCGCACGATGACGCGGATGCGCTCGGCGCAGGCCACCGAGTCCTGGAGCTCCTCGCGCAGGTCGCGGACACGGTCCTCCGCCCCGGCATCGGCGAGCGCCAGTTGCAGGTTGCCGATCATCGCCGCGAGCGGGTTGTTGATCTCGTGGGCCACGCTCGCGGCCAGGGTCCCGACCGACGCCAGGCGATCGGAGACCATGAGCTGCTCCTGGAGCTTCCGCTGGGTGGTGACGTCGGTGACCATGGCCAGGACGCCGGACTCGCCCTCCATCCGGCTCATGGCGATCCAGGCCCAGAAGGGCGCTCCGTCGGCCCTCCGGAGCTGGCACTCGACGCGATCCGGCGCCGCGGTTCGACCGGCCAGGTGGTAGAGCCCGCTCTCGAAGGCGGGGCGCGAATCCACGTCGACGATCTCGCCGATCGTCGTCCCCCTGAGCGCCTCCGCGTCCCTGCCGATCAGGTCGGCCATCCTCCGGTTCACGTAGGTGGTCCGACCCCCGTCGAACATCCAGATGCCTTCCTGCGCGGTCTCGACGATGCCGCGAAAGCGGGCCTCGCTCTCGGAGAGCAGCCGCTGCGCCCGCTTGCGCTCGCGGACGTCCTCGGCCTCGGCAAGGGCCCGCCGGACCGATGGGGCCAGGCGGGGCATGTTGGCCTTCAGGACGTAGTCCCGGGCTCCCATCCGGATGAGTTCCAGGGCTGCCTCGTCGAGCAGGCTTCCCGACACGATGAGGACCGGGACGCCCGGCCGGACCGCGCTCGCGATCGCCAGCGCCGTCCCGCCGTCGAAGCCCGGCAGGGAGAAGTCGACGAGCACGACGTCGGGCCCGAACTCCTCGAGCGCCGCCTCGAACGTGTCCCTGGCCTTCACCTGTCGCCATCGGAGCTTCATCCCTGCCCGCTCGAGCGAGCCGATGATGAGCTCGGCGTCGGCGTCCTGGTCCTCGAGCACGAGGACCCGAACTTCCGGGGTGGGAGTCAATGAGGCAATACGAAACTATTGGCGCTTCGTACGGCCCTTTCGAGGCCCCTTCCGGGTCGCTGAACGCCAGGCCAGAGCCACCCGGGGCACCAGCTCACACCCTGGGTATGCGATGACACATGGGTCAGCCGGCATCACCCCGAGACCTGGTTCCGTCCGGCATCCTTGGCCCTGTAGAGCGCCTCGTCGGCCTGGCGGAGAAGCACGTCGATCTCGACCGCGGCGGTCGACGGAGCGGCCGGCGCCCAGGTCGAGATGCCGGAGCTCACGGTGACGTGAAGCTCCCTCCCAGCATATGGAGTCCGAAGACCGTCCAGGGCCGCACGAAGGCGCTCGGCGAGGACCCGGGCGCCCGCGGCGTCCGTCTCGGGGAGGATCGCGAGGAACTCCTCGCCCCCCCACCTGCCCCCCAGGTCGGTCTTTCGGAGGGCGCCCGCGGCGGTTCGCGCGACGCTCCGGAGAACGGCGTCTCCCGCCTCGTGACCGTAGGTGTCGTTGACCTTCTTGAAGTGGTCGATGTCGAAGAGGATCAGGGAGACCGGCCGGCCGTAGCGAGCGGAACGCGCGACCTCCTGGAGGAGGAGTTCCCCGGCTTGCCGTCGATTCGCCAGACCCGTGAGCTCGTCCGTCAGCGCCATCACCCGGATGCGCGACTCGGCGGCCACGACCCGGCCGTGCAGCCCGCTCACCATCCGCCACACGAGCAGGATGAGGAGCGCGGCGGTCAGGAGGGCGAAGCCGACGCCGGCCCAGCGCGCCCGGTGGATCGCGGACTCGGCCTCGACCGTGCCGAACGAGACGCTGATCCCGCCACGGACGTCCCCGATCCGGTAGCCCTGTTTGGCGTGGCAGCCGAGGCACGGCTTCTCCACGAGGAGCGGCGCCATGTAGCGGTACCAGGGCTTCCCGTCGTTCTCCGTCCGGGTCGACGCCTCGGTCGCTCCCCTCTCGAAGCTCGCGAGGGCCTCTCGCTCGAACGGATCGGCGACGTTGGCCGGGTTGAGGGGCTTCAGGCTCGTGATGTGGAACCGGAAGCCACCCTCCCTCTCGGCGATCTCGGAGATCTCCCGGGTCATGAGGGCGGGGTTCTTCTTCGTGTACACGGTGCCGTCGTCCCCGTGACGGTCCGGGTTCTCGAGCCAGGGATTGGAGAGCATCCCCGGCGCCTTCTCCACGAAGACCCCGCCGTGGAGGGCGTTCCACTTCCGCGTGAGGACGATGCTGCCGAAGAGCGCCCTCCCGCGCATCAAGTGCCCCTCCCGGATGGCCCTCTCGCCGTTCAGGACGAGGCCGGTGAAGGCCGCCAGGACGACGGCGACGAACGTCAGGATGATGCTGAGGAGGAAGGTGTTCCAGTGAGAGGCACGCCACCGGGGCCAAGGGGCGCTCATCCCTCGGCCCTCGTCCCGGCTGCCCGCGCCGCCTTCTGCGTGTCGGGGACGAGCGGGTCACGGCCTACGACGTGCTGCCCCGCCAGCCGATGGGCGAAGACTGCCACGCATGTCTGCGGCCCGTTCGTCACTTCCCCGCCTCCCGGGGAACCAGGCTGCATCGCATGTGCCACTCGGCCTCGGGTTCACGCCATCGCCTCGGCACCGACCTCCGGGCCACGAGATCAGGAGCGCTCGGGACTGCCGGTCCCCGGCCGCTCCGTGCCCAGGCTGTCGGCTCCCTCTCCGGGAGCGCCGGGACGGGATCTTCCCTGGAACGGTTCTTCTGGCGGTTCCCCGTGGCGAAGCGTGGGTGGAGGAACCGGAGGGCGCCTCCCCCGGCGAGGCTGGGCTACCGCATCGCCAACCGGATCCGCACCCTGCGCTTCCTGAACGGCGAGATGAGCCAGGCGGTGCTCGGCAAGCCGCTCGACGAGGTGTTCCAGTGGGAGGCGGAGGGATGGGCGGCCCGACGGGCCGCTACATCACCGGCCGCTCGATGGCGAGCGCGATGACCCGCACCTCCCGCATCAGCTCGGCGAACTCCGGGATGGCGAGCGACTGGTGGCCGTCGGAGAGCGCCTTCTCCGGCTTCGGGTGGACCTCGATCATGATGCCGTCGGCCCCGGCGGCGATGCCGGCGCGGGCGACGGCCGCGACGTGCTTGCGGATCCCGATGCCGTGCGACGGGTCGACGATGACCGGCAGGTGGGACAGCGACTTCACCACCGGGATGGCATTGATGTCGAGGGTGTTGCGGGTGGCGGTCTCGAAGGTGCGGATGCCCCGCTCGCAGAGCATGACGTTCGGGTTGCCCTTCGACAGGATGTACTCGCCGGCCATGAGCCACTCCTTGATGGTCCCGGAGAGGCCACGCTTCAGCATGACCGGCTTCCGCACCCGGCCGAGCCGCTCCAGCAGCGCGTAGTTCTGCATGTTGCGCGCGCCCACCTGGAGGATGTCGGCGTACTCGGCCACCACGTCCACGGTGTCGGTGGACATCACCTCGGTGATGACCTTGAGGCCGGTCTCCTCGCGGGCCAGCGCCAGCAGCTTCAGCCCCTCTTCCCGCAGCCCCTGGAACTCGTAGGGGCTGGTGCGCGGCTTCCAGGCCCCGCCGCGCAGGATCCTCGCCCCCGCCGCCTTCACCGCGTGTGCGGTCTCGAGGATCTGCTCCCGCGACTCGACCGAGCAGGGCCCGGCCATGACGGTGATGGCCCGGCCGCCCACCTCCACCCCGTCCACGTCGATGACGGTGTCCTCCTCCTTCACCTCGCGGGAGACCAGCTTGAAGGGCTGCGAGACCCGCAGGGCCTCGGCCACCCCGGTCAGCATGGCGAAGTCGTCCGGGTCCACCGCGCCGGTGTTTCCCACCACGGCGACGACGCGCCGCTCGGTGCCGGAGATGGGGTGCGGCGTGAGCCCGAGCGACCGCACCTTCTCGACGACCGCGTCGAAGTCGGCCTGGGTGGCGTGGGGCTTCATGGCGATGAACATGGCGGCTCCTCGGCGCCGTGCGCCGGCGGTGCGGGGATCTAGACGGGACGGCCGACGGCGCCGGCGATGACCTTCACCTGCGCCATCAGGCCGGCGAACTCCCCCGGCGTGAGCGATTGCTGCCCGTCGGACAGCGCCTTCTCCGGGCAGGGATGGACCTCGACGATGAGGGCGTCGGCGCCGGCGCCCACGGCGGCGCGGGCCATGGCCGGCACGTGGGCGCGGATCCCGATGCCGTGGGAAGGGTCGACCACCACCGGCAGGTGGGTGAGCGACTTCAGCACCGGCACCGCGTTCAGGTCGAGGGTGTTGCGGGTGGCGTTCTCGAAGGTGCGGATGCCCCGCTCGCAGAGGGCCACGCGCGGGTTGCCGTGGGCCACCACGTACTCGGCGGCCATGAGCCACTCGCGGATGGTGGCCGAGGCGCCGCGCTTCAGCAGCACGGGCTTGCCGATCTTCCCGAGCTGCTTCAGCAGCGAGAAGTTCTGCATGTTGCGGGCGCCGATCTGCACCATGTCGGCGTAGTCGGCGACCATGGCCAGGTTCTCCACGTCCATGGCCTCGGTCACCACGCGGAGGCCGGTCTCCTCCCGGGCGAGCGCGAGCAGCTTCAGGCCCTCCTCGGCCATCCCCTGGAACTCGTAGGGACTGGTGCGGGGCTTGTAGGCGCCGCCGCGCAGCATCGTGGCTCCGGCGGCCTTCACCTCGCGTGCGGCCTCGAGGATCTGCTCCCGGGACTCGACCGAGCAGGGGCCGGCCATGACCACGAGCCGGGTTCCGCCCAGGGCGATGCCGGCCACGTCGACGACCGTGTCCTCCTCCTTCATCTCGCGGGACACGAGCTTGAACGGTTGCGAGACGCGGATGGCCTCGCGCACCCCGGGCATGCCCTCGAAGAGCGCCGGGTCGAGCCCTCCCTTGTTTCCCGTGATCCCGATGGCGGTGCGCTGCGCGCCGGGGATGGCGTGGGGCAGGAGCCCCAGGGAGCGGATCTTCTCGACGACGGCGTCCACCTGGGCCTCGGTGGCACTGGGCTTCATCACGACCAGCATGCGGCGCTTGGGCCTCCTCGGAAGGGAGCGCGAGGATACACCCGGCGGCCCCGCGGGCGAATAACCTGGATTCCCGCGGGATTCCTGGGTTTCTATCTTCCCGTGCGCGACCGCCGCTTCGACCACCTCTACGACCTCCAGAAGCAGCCGGTGAAGGAGGTCGTCCTCTCGCGCTTCGCCGAGGAGCTGGCCGGCCGGCTGCGCGCCTGGCCTCCCCCCGACGTCGAGTGGCTGTCCGAGGAGCTGCGCCGGCGCCACG
>DAIEMM010000315.1 GCA_027349605.1 Anaeromyxobacteraceae bacterium | reverse complement strand
GGCTCGAGTAGCGCACGCCATCAGACGAAGAGCGCGTCCAGCTTGCGCTCGATGTGATCCTCGACCTTGGCCCGCATGGAGCCGGGGACGAGCATCGGGTACTTCATCTCCACCACCACCTCGCTCGCCTTCACCGAGAAGGTCCCCTTGATGCCCATCTTGGAGACCTCGCCGGTGCGGAGCCGCTGGTCCTGGCGGTAGTCGAGCTTGAACTCCTCGGCGATCCGCTCCATGACCTCGTGGACCTTGTCGAAGATCTCGTCGTCCTTTCGGCCTGCGAACTTGCGGGTGATGCGGGCCATCACTTCTCCTTCTTCGGGCGGTGGTAGCGGGTCGGGTCGGGGACGCCGGCCGCCTCGAACCCCTGGCGCCGCAGCGTGCAGGCGTCGCAACGGCCGCAGGCTCGCCCGCGGACCGGGTCGTAGCAGGTGAGGGTGAGGTGGTAGGGGACGCCCAGCCGCGTGCCCAGGCGGACGATGCTCGCCTTGCCGAGCCGGAGCAGCGGCGCGTGGATGCGGACCCGGCTTCCCTGCACTCCGGCGCGCGTGGCCACCCGGGCCAGCCGCTCGAAGGCCCGCAGGAACTCCGGGCGGCAGTCGGGGTAGCCCGAGTAGTCGATGGCATTCACCCCGAGGAAGATGTCGGAGGCGCCGAGGACCTCGGCCCATGCCAGCGCCACCGAGAGCAGCACGGTGTTGCGGGCCGGCACGTAGGTGACCGGGATGTCGCCTCCCATCTGCGACGCGCTCCGTCCCTTGGGAACGGCGATGGCGGGGTCGGTGAGGGCCGAGCCGCCGAAGAGCGACAGGCTCACCCGGGCGGCGCGGTGGCTCGCGGCGCCGAGCTCCCGGGCCACCCGCCGCGCGGCGGCCAGCTCGCCCTTGTGCCGCTGGCCGTAGTCGACCGAGAGGCAGTGGGCCTCGAAGCCCTTCCTCCGGGCCACCGCGAGCACGGTGGACGAGTCGAGCCCTCCGGAAAGGAGTACCACGGCCCGGCGGGGACGGGGAGGTCTTCGTCTGCGGCTCGCCATCGCGGGAGACCTAACGCGTGCCCACCGTCGTCGCCGTGAGGTCGTAGCTGTACGTGCAGGAGACGTGGCAATCGCAGGGCTGGACCAGAGGGGGCAGCGGGGGAGGCGTGACCGTGTAGAGGATCGATCCCTCGAAGCCGGAGAAGCCGCCCGGGATGGGGATGAGGCTCCCGACGATCCTCTGCTGCTGGAGCACCGGGCAGGAGCAGGTCTGGGGCGTGTTGGGAGGGCAGAGGCAAGCGCCCGCCGTGGCCGCCTCCGGGGTCAGGCAGGTGCACCCTCCCACGCTCAGGGTGGCCTCGGAGGCGACGTCGATCGAGAGTCCGGCGTGGGTCCCGAGGTTGGGCAGGGCGTGGGCGACCTGCTTGCACAGGGCCGCGCCGTCGCCGGTGGCGTCGAAGTTGATCGTGGCGGGGAAGCCGAACGACCCGAGGACCTGGTAGACGTTGCTGGTGGGGTCCGCGAAGAAGCAATCGCCGGGGCTCACGACCTGGTTGGCGGCGAAGTCGAAGACTCCCTGGCGCTCCCCCGGGCAGGGCAGCGGGCTGGGGACGGCGTACACCTCGCACCCGGAGAGGAAGGCGACCGCCGCCGCGGCCAGGAGAGGCCTCGCGGCCGCCATCAGGCCCACCCCGGGAGCGTGGCGCGGAGCTCGAGGTAGTCGTCGGACAGCGCGAAGCGCGCGAGGCTCGCCAGGTCGGGCCGCTCGAGCGCCGCGAGCGGATCGGCCGGCGCGACGGCCCCGGGTCGCGGCAGCCGGAGCAGCACGGAGAGCCCGCCCAGCAGGTCGCCGGTGTGGAGCAGCGCGAGGCGGCCGGCCGTCGCCTCCAGGGCGGAGGCGAAGGCCACCGGCTCGAGCGACCCGAGCTCCTCCGCGGAGGCCGGCCCCAGCCCGGCCAGCGCGTCGCGCGTGCCGGGGGGGACCGCGCGCTCCAGGGCGGCGAGGAAGGCACCGGCGCGGCGGGCCGGCAGCCCGCGCGGAGGGGGTTCGCCCCCGGCGAACCGGGACGCGAGCTCGCAGAGGATGAGGACGTCGCGCGGGGCGAAGCGCCCCACGAGCGCCCACCCCGAGGAGGCGAGGGCGACCGTGCGGGCCGCCAGGAAGGCGAGGGCGCCCGGGGAGAGCGTCGAGACGTCGAGCCCGAGGACGACCGAGGGAGGGCGGGTGTTCTCGAGCGCCGACTGGAGTCCGGGGCGCCGGCCGGAGAAGAGGGCCAGGGGGCGTCCGGAGAGGGCGTGGACGGCGGCCTCGAAGGCGCGCTGCACGCCCGGCACGGAGGCGGCCGCGAGCCGGTCCGCCGGGCCGACGCCGTGGCGGCCGAGGTCGACCGGGAAGAGCGGCTCGAGGAACGGGGACAGCCGGGCGAGGAGGCGCGCGGTGGGCCCGTCGGCCCCGGGAAGGGCCACGCCACCTCTCACCTCTGGTGAAATCCCCGACGCCAGCTGGAGGGGGCGGACGGCAGGGCCGAGCCGGTCGGCGAAGCGGAGCAGATCCTCGGCGGCGGCCGAGCGCGCGGCGCGCATGGCGCGGTCGCGACCGGCCGCCTCGCCCCCGGAGAGCGCCAGGGAGAGCGTCGCGACCCCCCGGGCGGCACCCGGCGCGGAGGGCCGCTCCCGGAGCGCCGCGAGCCGGGTGGCCAGCACCTCGAGCGCCGCCTCGCGGCGGCCCGCCCGGAGCTCGGCCAGCGCCGCGGCGGTGGCCGGGTCGGCGGGCTCGATGGAGGAGGCCTTCTCGATCAGCGCCGCTGCCCGGTCTGGATCGGCGAGGTGCGTCCGGGCCGTGGCGGCGAGCTCCCGGAAACGGGCGGCCGCGGCCGCGGGGTCGGTGGCGGCGACCGCGTCCCCCCAGGCTTCCCCGAGGGAGACCGCCTCGTCGAGGTGGCCGATCTTCTCGGCGACCCGGGCCAGCATGAGGGTGAGGTCGAGGTGGGAGGGATCGATCTCGCGGGCCAGCTTCAGGCGGGCGTAGGCCGCGCCCAGCTCCCCGGCGTCGGCGAGCGCCCGCGCCGAGGCGAGAAGGGGGAGGAGCAGCTCGGCGATGCGCTCCCCGGAAGGCGCCTGGCTCGCTCCGGGGGCCAGGTCGAGCGGA
>DAIEMM010000312.1 GCA_027349605.1 Anaeromyxobacteraceae bacterium | reverse complement strand
TAGGAGGCCACCGGGTTCACGATCACCTCGGCGGCCGCCAGCGAGACGAGCGGCGTCCTCGCCTCCTCGGCGATGGCCTTCACCGCCATCGACTCCCCGGAGGTGGACGGCCCGAGGATGGCGAAGACCTTCTCCTCCTCGAGGAGCTGCCGGGCGAAGGAGACCGCCTTCTCGGGCGACGCGCCGGTGTCCTTCACGATGAGCTTCACCTTGTGGCCGGCGACCCCGCCCCGGGCGTTGACCTGCTCGGTGAGCATCTCGAGCGTGCGGGCCTCGGGCGCGCCCAGGAAGGCGGCCGGGCCGGTGACCGAGAGCAGCGCTCCGATCTTGAGATCCTCGGCGGCGCCGGCGGTGGAGGCCAGCGTGGCGAGGGAGAGGGCGAGGACGGCGGTGCGGGTGCGCATGGATCCTCCGGCGAGGGGGAAGCGGGACCGGGCAGGATACCCGATCGGCGGCTCCCTCCGCAGCAGCGGAGTCAGCCCGCCGCGCCCCCGGCTCGCCGGTGGTCGATGACGCGCCGCGCCTTGCCCTCGCTGCGCCCGAGCGCGTTCGGCGCCACCAGCTCGATGGTCATGCGGATCCCGGTGATGGAGTGGATCTCGTGGTCGATGCGGTCGCGCAGGGCCACCATCTGGCGCATCTCGTCGGAGAAGTCGCGGGGGCGGATCTCCACCCGGACCACCGCCTCGTCGAGCGTGCCCGGACGGGCGATCTCGATCACGTAGTGGGGGGCGGCCCCCTCGACGCGGAGGAGCGCCTCCTCGATCTGGGAGGGGAAGACGTTCACCCCGCGCACGATGAACATGTCGTCGGAGCGCCCCACCACCCGGCTCATGCGCACCCCGGTGCGTCCGCAGGGACACGGCGAGCGGTCCAGCGAGGCCAGGTCGCGGGTGCGGTAGCGCAGCACCGGCATGGCCTCCTTGGTGAGGCTCGTGAAGACGAGCTCCCCCACGTCTCCGTCCGGGACGGGCTCGAGGGTCCAGGGGTCGAGGCACTCGACGAGGAAGTGGTCCTCGGCGACGTGCATCCCGGATCGGGCCAAGCACTCGCCGGACACGCCCGGGCCGATGACCTCGGAGAGGCCGTAGTTGTTGAAGGCCTGGATGCCGAGCTCGCGCTCGATCTCGACGCGCATCTCCTCGGTCCAGGGCTCGCCGCCGAAGTGCCCGTAGGAGAGCCACAGGGCGCGCGGGTCGCCGCCGGTGGCGCGGGCCACCTCGGCGATGTGGAGCGCGTAGCTCGGCGTGCAGACCAGCACGTCGGGTCGCAGGTCGGCGAGGAGCGTCACCTGGCGAGGCGTGTTCCCGCCGGCCACGGGCACGATGCCCGCGCCCACCCGCTCGATGCCCTGGTGCAGCCCGAAGCCGCCGGTGAAGAGGCCGTAGCCGAAGGCCACGTGCACCAGGTGGTCGGGCCGGAGCCCGCCGGCCACCAGGAAGCGGGCGCACAGCCCCGACCAGACCTGCATGTCGGCGTGGCTGTAGGCCACGAAGGTGGGCTTGCCGGTGGTTCCCGACGACCCGTGGATCCGCGCGATCTCGGAGCGCGGCACGGCCAGCATGCCGAGCGGGTAGTGGGCCCGCAGGTCGTCCTTGGTGGTGATCGGGAGCCGTTGCAGGTCGTCGAGGGTGCGGATGTCCGCCGGGGCCACGCCGGCCCGCGAGAGCGCCGCGTCGTAGAAGGGGGTGATGCCGGCGCGGGCCACCGACCCGCGCAGCCGTTCCAGCTGGAGCAGGGCAAGCCGGTCGCGGGGCAGGAGCTCCGCCGGGTCCCAGACGCGGCTCTCGGCAGGGGTCATCATCCCGGACCGTCAGGCGCCGACGGCCTCGAAGGCTTCCTCGCGGGAGAGGACGCGGACCGTGCGCCCCGCGAGCAGCGCGGCGGCCTTCTCGGGCTCCTCGACCCGGAGGAGGAGCACCGCGGTCTTGCCCCGGTGGCCGGCCACCAGCGGGTAGATGTACTCGAGGGCGAGGCCGGACCCCTCGAAGGCGCCCAGCATGTCGGCCAGGCCGCCGGCGCGGTCGGGGACCTCCACCGCCAGGACGTCGGTGGCCTTGACCACGCAGCCGGCCTCCTCGAGCACCTTGCGGGCCCGCTCGACGTCCTTCACGATCAGTCGAAGGATGCCGAACTGCTGGGTGTCGGCCAGCGAGAGGGAGAGGATGTCGATGCCGGCCTGGCCCAGCACCTGGCAGGGCAGCCGCAGCGCGCCGGGGCGGTTCTCGAGGAACAGGGAGAGCTGGGTGAGCTTCATGGTGTGCCTCCGGACGTCAGATCTGGCGCTTGTCCACGACCCGCTGCGCCTTGCCCTCGCTGCGCTGGAGGGTGCGGGGGCCGACGAGGGTGACGCGGGCGCGGATGCCGAGGGTGTGGTCGAGCGACTGCTCCAGCTTGTGCTGCAGGGCCTCGAGGGCGCGGATCTGGTCGGAGAAGACCTCGGGGGTCACCTCCACCCTCACCTCCATCTCGTCGAGCCCCTTCTCGCGCGTGAGCACGATCTGGTAGTGGGGCAGCGTCCCCTCGACGGCGAGCAGCGCGGTCTCCACCTGGCTGGGGAAGACGTTCACCCCGCGGATGATGAACATGTCGTCCGAGCGCCTTCCGATGCGCCGGATGCGACGGATGGTGCGGCCGCAGGCGCAGGGCTCGGGGATGAGGGCCGTCACGTCCCGCGTCCGGTAGCGGATCATGGGCATGGCGTCCTTGGAGAGGGTGGTGAGCACCAGCTCCCCCTCGGCGCCGTCGGGGAGCACCGCCCCCGTCACCGGGTCCACCACCTCGGGGTAGAAGTGGTCCTCGAAGATGTGCAGCCCGGACTGGGCGAAGCACTCGATGCCCACGCCCGGGCCGACGATCTCGGAGAGCCCGTAGATGTCGTACGCCTTCACCCCGGTGTCGGCCTCTATGCGCCGGCGCATGGCCTCGCTCCAGGGCTCGGCCCCGAAGATCCCCGCGCGCAGCTTGGAGAAGTCGGTCCCGAGCTCCCGGGCCCGCTCGGCGAGGTGCAGGAAGTAGCTGGGGGTGCAGCAGATGGCGGTCACCGCGAAGTCCTGGAGGACCATGATCTGCCGGTCGGTGTTGCCGCCGGAGATGGGGATGACGGTCGCCCCGAGCGCCTCGGCGCCGTAGTGGGCGCCCAGGCCCCCGGTGAAGAGGCCGTAGCCGTAGGCGTTCTGCACCACGTCGCCCCGGTGCAGGCCGCAGGCCGCGAAGGCCCGCACCATGACCTCGGTCCAGACGTCGAGGTCGGCCTGGGTGTAGGCCACCACGGTGGGCTTGCCGGTGGTCCCGGAGGAGGCGTGCAGGCGCACGATCTCCTCCATGGGGGAGGCGAAGAGGCCGAAGGGGTAGGTGTCGCGGAGGTCGGTCTTCAGCGTGAAGGGGAAGCGCCCCAGGTCCTCCAGCGACCGGAGATCGGCCGGGGACACCTGCCGCTCCTGGCAGCGGGTCCGGAAGAGCGGCACCCGCTCATGGGCCCGGCGCACGATGCGCTGCAGCCGGGCGAGCTGGAGGTCGCGCAGCTGCTCGGCCGGGACGTAGTCGGGGGCGCTGGCCGGGTGGAACCGGCGCGCCGGATCAGGGGGCGGCATGTCTTCCCTTTCCCGAGGCGCGGGTCCGCTCGGCGGCCCGTCCGGCCTCGAAGGCCTCGAGGTTCACCGGGAGCAGACGCACCGGCAGGGCGCCCTCGAGGGCCGCCCGCCAGTGCTCCTCGGCGATGGAGAGATGGGTGGAGAGCGCGCACAGCAGGGCCACGTTGAGGCTGCGCTTGTTGCGGAGGCTCGCGTCGGGGACCAGGTCGGGCGGGAAGAGCACGCCCCCCTCGCGCAACTGGTGGAGGTTGTTCTCCACCTGCGAGGGGGCGAGCACCACCAGGAAGTCGGCGTCGCCGTCGGGGATCATGGGCGAGTGGACCTCCGGGCCGAAGCGGACGTCGGAGGTGACCGATCCGCCCCGCTGGCTCATCCCGTGGATCTCGGCCTTCTTCACGTCGTGGCCGGCGCGGAAGGCGGCGTCGGCCAGCACGTCGGAGGCCTTGATGACCCCCTGTCCGCCCAGGCCGGCGAAGACGACGTTCACGACGCCCCTAGACGGCATCGTCGCTCCCGCAGGCGGCGCAGGGCGGTGCCGCGGCCGCGGCCTTCTCGGCGTTCTGCTTCTCGAAGAGGCGGATGTCGGCGGCGGCGAGGATGCAGGGGCGGCGGGCCACGATCACCGACAGGTCGTTCGACGCGAGCCGCGCCGTGAGGAGCGACTCGAACATCCTGGGATCCTTCACCGGGTCGATCACGTCGACGTTGTGGATGCCGGCGGCGAGGGCCATGCCCTCGATGGACACGTGGCCGGTGGCGTCGTGCTCCATGGTGCGCCCGGTGCCCGGGTGCTCCTGCTGCCCGGTCATGGCGGTGGTGCCGTTGTCGAGCACGATGAGCACGTGTCCGGTCCCGGGCGGGTTGTAGACCATCTCCACGAGACCGGAGAGCCCGCTGTGGATGAAGGTGGAGTCGCCGATGATGGAGACCACCTTGCGGGCCTGCTCCTCCGGGAGCACGTGGCGGAGCCCCAGCCCCACGCCCACCGAGGCGCCCATGGCCACGCAGGTGTCCATGGCCTGGTACGGTTCCATGACACCCAGGGTGTAGCAGCCGATGTCGCCGGCCACGATGCAGCCCAAGCGCTGGAGCGTGCCGTAGACCGGGTGGTAGGGGCAGGCCTCGCAGAGCTCGGGCGGCTTGGTCTTCGCGGGAGGCGCCTCGGGCGACTCGTCGCGGGCCAGGATGCGGCGCACCCGGGAGACCGAGAGCTCCCCGAAGCGGTACATCTCCGCCTTGCCCTCCACGGGGATGCCGGCGGCGAGCAGGGCCTCGGCGACGACCGGGTCGCCCTCCTCGATCACCACGCAGCGGTCCACGCCGGCGGCGAAGCGGCGCAGCGCCTCGAGGGGAAGCGGGTAGACCACGCCGAGCTTGAAGATGCTGGCCTCGGGAGCGGCCTCGCGGACGTGCTGGAAGGAGATGCCGGAGGTGACGACGCCGAGGGCCGGGCTGGCCTCGACCACCCGGTTCAGGGGCGAGGTCTCGGACCAGGTCCGGATCTCGGCGAGCTTCCTGCGGAGCTTGAGGTGGGCCGGCCGGGCGAACGCCGGCACCATGACGCGCCCGCGGATGTCGCGCACGAAGCGGGGCGCCGGTGCCGGGGGAAGCGGGCTCTCGCGGCGGCGCACCACCGACTTGGAATGGCAGACCCGGGTGGTCATGCGCAGGATGACCGGGATCTTCCATCGGGCCGAGAGCTCGAAGGCGGCCAGGGTGAAGTCGTAGGCCTCCTGCGAGGAGGCGGGCTCGATCATGGGGATGCCCGCGGCCACCGCGTAGCGCCGGTTGTCCTGCTCGTTCTGGGAGGAAGACATTCCGGGATCGTCGGCGGAGACCAGCACGAGCGCCCCGTCCACCCCGGTGTAGGCGGCGGTGAAGAGCGGGTCGGCGGCCACGTTCACGCCCACGTGCTTCATGGTGACGAGCACCCGGGCGCCGGCGAAGGCCGCCCCGAGCCCCACCTCGAGGGCCACCTTCTCGTTGGGAGCCCACTGGGCGGGCCCGCCGAGCCCCGAGAAGGCCTCCAGGATCTCGGTGGAGGGCGTGCCGGGGTAGCCCGTGCCGAGCGCCACCTCGCCGTCCAGGGCGGCCATGGCCACCGCCTCGTCGCCGCTCCACAGCCCGCGAGCGGGCGCCTTCGTCGCAACCGTCTCCACGATCGATCGAACCTCTTCCGGAAATGGGTCGGCGATTCTCCCCTTTCGGGGCCCCTGCGGCAAGGGCTGGCGGGACGAGCCCGGCCGTGGGAAACCCCGGCCGGTGGATCCGGTCCATACCCTCGACGAGCTGGTCGCCCG
>DAIEMM010000305.1 GCA_027349605.1 Anaeromyxobacteraceae bacterium | reverse complement strand
CTCCCCCGACCAGGTGGAAGGCGCGTGCGGGGAGCTGCGCGCCGTCGGTGCCGGAGACGCGACGCGGGTCGAGCGCCTGCGCGCCATCGTCGCGGAGCTCGCCCGTGGGGCGGAGGCGAGCTCGACGGAGGCGCTGCGCGTGGGGCTGGCCCACGTGGACGACCGCGAGTTCCTGCATGGCCTGGCGGTCGCGATCTCGACCCTGCGCCTCGGCCGTGCGCTCGGGGTCGCAGGAAAGGAGCTCGAGGACCTGGTCCTCTCCGGGTTCCTGCACGACGTCGGCCACCTGGCGACGGCCGGCGGGGAGGAGGACCCGGACCTGAGGAGGAGCCGCCACCCGGTCCGGGGCGCGGTGCGTCTCGCCGCGCTCGACGGGATGCCGGACACGGTGGTCCTCGTGGCCCTCGATCACCACCTGCGGTTCGACGGCGCGCCGAGCTACCCGTCGATGGCCGTGCCGCGCAGGCCGGTCGCCGCCGCGCGCGTGGTGGCCGTCGCGGATTGCTGGGAGACCCTGCGCGGCCTGGGGGAGACCCGGCCGCCGGAGGCGCTCGGAATCCTGCGCGGGCGGGCCGGGACCTTCCTGGACCCGGTCCTCGTCGACCTGTTCGCCGAGCTGGTCCTGCCCCCCGTCATTCCGCCCGGAAGACCACCGGGACGGTGACGAGGACATCCACTCCGGGTGCAGGGAAGGGAGCCGCCTTCTCCACGGCGGAGAGCGCGGCGGCGTCGAGGACCGGAACTCCCGAGCCGCTCCGCAGGACGAGGTCGCGAATCCAGCCGTCCGCGAGCAGGACGAACTCCAGCAGGACCCTGCCCTCCAGCCCGTTTCGCCGGGCATTGGGCGGGTAGACGAGCGTGCGGGCGATGCCGGCGCGGACCGATGCCAGGTCGTGGGTGCGTGCGGCGATCGGCCGGGGAGGCGGTTGCTGCAGCGCGGGACCTTCGGGGACGTCCGGGGCGCCTCCCACGACGCCGCCGGGTCGCCCCCCCGTGCCCGTCGCGTCCGGCGACGCCTCCCCGTCGAGCGCCTGCGCCGCCGGCTCGACCGGGGGCGGATCCGCGGGCATCTCGGCGGCCACCTCCCTGGGCTGCACCATCCTCGCCGGGCGGGGCTCCGCCGGCATCCGGGGGCGCGGCAAGGGCTTCCCCGGCGACGGCGGGGGCGTGGGCGCGCGCAGTTGCGGCTGGAGGAGGCGGACCGCGACCACCGGCTCGGTCCGGGCCGGCAGGGCCTCCGGTCCCGGCCCCGGGGAGAGGAGGAAGGCGAGGGCGAGCACCCCTCCCTGGACGAGTGCGGAAGCGGCGAGGTGCGTCACGCGGCGGAGCCGGCGCGCAGGCCGCCTGGTGGCCCCGGCGAAGAGCGGCATGGCGCATCCATACCTGGAAGTCCGGCCCGGTGATCCGGCTGCGTCAATCTGCCGCACCCCGCCCCTTCACCCCGCGGCAAAATGTCCCAGGCCCACTTTGACGGGGCGTCCCGGAGAGGGGTCATGGAAAATCCCGCATCTTCATCGGATGCGGGACCGCCAGGGTCCCACGGGGGAACGGGATGCGATCGTCGAAGCGTGGAGTCCTCCTTCTGGCCTTGCTCTCCTGGTCCACGGTCCGGGCGGCCGACGAGCCACCGCGCCAGGCCCAGGTCCTCGAGGAGATCGAGGTGAAGGGCAAGAAGGACGCGAGGGTGGAGACCGTGGAGGCGCGCGAGGTGCGGGAGTCCGCGGCGGCCGACCTGGGCGAGGCGCTCGCCAACGAGGGGCTGGTCTACAAGGTCCGCAAGGGCGCCATCGCCAACGACGTGGTCATCCGGGCCTTCCAGAAGGACAACCTGACCGTCACCATCGACGGGGCGCTCCTCCACGGAGCCTGCCCCAACCGGATGGACCCGGCCGAGTTCCACCTCGACTACTCCGAGATCGACCGGGTCGAGGTGAAGAAGGGCCCCTACGACGTCTCCGTTCCCGGGAGCCTGGGAGGGAACGTCAACGTGGACACGCGCAAGGTCCACCCCGGCCTGAACGCCGAGGCCAACCTCCAGTACGGCGCGTTCAACCGCTTCGCCGGATCGGCCGTGCTCGGGTACGGCCTCGACTGGGCGGACTTCCAGGCGAGCTACGCCTACAAGTTCTCCCAGCCGTACCTGGCCGGGAACGGCGCCGCGGTCACCGCGATCTACCCGCTCACCTCGCAGAACCGCTACCGGGTCGAGGGACAGACGGGCACCGCCTACTCGATCAACACCGCCTGGGCGCAGGCCGGGGCCACGCTGATCGGGAACGACCGGCTGCAGGTGGCCTACGCCTACCAGGGCGCCGACAGCGTCATCTACCCGTACCTGCTCATGGACGCCGTCTACGACGACACCCAGCGCGTCAACGCGAGCTACGAGCTGAACGGCGTCGGCCCCTTCGCGCGCCTCTTCGCCCGCTTCTACTGGAACGGCGTGGACCACCTCATGAACGACGTCCGCCGATGCAGCTCGGCGTCGAACACCACGACCTGCAGCGGCGCGCTGCCCCGGGAATACAGCATGGAGTCGCTGGCCAGCTCGGGCATGGTGGGCGGGAAGCTCGAGGGGACGGTCGGGAAGGCGAATCCCCTCACCTTCGGCCTGGACCTCTACTCGCGGCTCTGGAACGCCACCACCACCCGGCTCATGCGGGCGACCAGCGTCTACGGCACCCAGGCCTCCATCCCCGACGTGAACATCGTGGACGTCGGACTTTACGGTGAGTACCAGTACCGGATCGACGAGGCCTGGAAGCTCTCCGCGGGCGTCCGCTTCGACTGGGCCACCTCCACGGCGCGCCTGGACCGCCTGCCCTCCGCCCAGGCCGACATCGTGCTCGCGCAGTGGACCCTCTTCTACGGGCCCGGGATGCGGCAGACGTCGAACGACTACCTGCTGTCCGGCAACGTCCAGGTCGACTGGCAGGTCTCCGAGCCGGTGGCCCTCTACGCCGGCATCGGCAGCGCCGCCCGCGTTCCCGACCCCCAGGAGCGCTACTTCGCCCTCTCCGGCTCGCGAACCCCGACCGGGACCTGGATGCCGGGGCGGGTGGGCTTCCCCGAGCTTGCGGCGCCGCGCAACAACGAGATGGACCTGGGCGTGAAGCTCTCCACCTCCGGGCTCCTCGTGAAGTGCCAGATCTTCGGCTCGATCGTGAACGACTACATCGTGGTGGGGCAGGTGAGCGCCGCGAGCGACCCGGCCATCAGTTCGCAGAACTACCAGAACGTCCTCGCCTACCTGGCCGGCTTCGAGGCCAGCGCCCGCTACGCCCTGCCCTGGAACCTCTACCTGTCCGGGGCCCTGGCATTCACCTACGGTCAGCAGGCGAGCCCCGGGCAACCGCTCCAGGAGGTGCCTCCCCTGGCCGGAAGCGTGGGGCTCCGCTGGGACGACCGGACCTTCTTCGCCGAGGTCGACGCCCCCTTCGCCGCGCCGCAGAACCGGGTGGACACGGCCATGAACGAGACCACCACGCCCGGGTGGATCGTCGCCAACGTGCGCGCCGGCGCCCAGTGGAAGGGATTCAAGCTCTTCGGCGGGGTCACCAACCTCCTCGACCGCTACTACTTCGAGTTCTTCAACTACCTGCGCAGCCCCTACTCGAGCGGCCAGCCGGTGCCGGAGCCGGGCCGGGCCTTCTACGTGGCGCTGCAGTACGAGATGTAGCGCCTCGGGGTCCTCATGCCTCCGGGGTGCGCGGCTCGGCCGGAGTGGGAGGAACCCGCAACCTCACCCGGCGGACGCGCTGGCTGGTCGCCTCGACGACCTCCGCCTCCAGTCCGCCGGGGAGCGCGATGCGCGCCCCCGCAGCCGGGATGGCGCGCTCCTGGTGAAGCAGAAGCCCGGCCAGGGTGGAGAACCCGGGACCGACCGGGAGATCGGTTCCCAGCTCCCGGTTGATCTCGTGGACCGGTGCGGTTCCGAGCGCGAGGAAGACGCCAGGACCGTCCGGCTGGAGCACCCCCGACGG
>DAIEMM010000292.1 GCA_027349605.1 Anaeromyxobacteraceae bacterium | reverse complement strand
GTCCCCGCCCCCGACCCGGGCCCGCACCACGTCGGCGTCGCCGAGCACGTTCTGGCGCGCGATCTCCAGCCAGGCCGGGTACCGGGCTGGACCGGTGCCGGTGGACGGGGCGTCGTTCGGCTCGCGCTCCTCCACGTCGGTGGGCGCCAGGCGGTGGACGCGCCCCGCGGCGAAGAGGATGGTGAGGGCGATTCCCAGGGCCAGCACGCCCGGGAGGAGGGCGCGGCGCGGGTCCTTGCGGGCGGGGCCGGCGGCGAGCGGGAAGTCGACGCGCCTGGCGATCTCCAGCTCGCCGGTGATCTCGGCGGGCGTCTCGGGCCCGTCGAGCGTCTCGGCCGGCGCGGGCTCTCCCCGGACCCCCGCGCCGTGGAGCGCCATCCGCATCGCGTCGGCGCTCTCGAACCGCTCCTCGGGGCTCTTCGCGAGCGCCCGGTGCACCACCGCGGCGAAGCCGGGCGACACCGCCGGGTTGAGGTCCGCGAGCGGCGGCGGCGCCTCGTGGAGGTGCGCGGAGAGCACCGCCATGGGGTTCGGCGCCACGAAGGGAGGGCGCCCTCCCACCATCTCGTAGAGGAGCACGCCCAGGGAGTAGAGATCGCTGCGGGCGTCGGGCGCGGCGCCGCGGGCCTGCTCCGGAGAGAGGTAGGTCGGCGTCCCCAGCCCCCCCCCGGGCCCCTGCCCCTCGATCTCGGCGATCCCGAAGTCGAGCAGCTTCACGAAGTCGGCGTCGTTCTTGTGCTGGAGCAGCATCACGTTGGCGGGCTTCACGTCGCGGTGGACGATGCCCGCCTCGTGGGCCTCGCCGAGGGCCCCGAGCAGCTGCTCGCCGATGGCGGTGGCCCTGGCCTCCGGCAAGGGCCCCTCGCGCCGGAGCACGTCGAAGAGGTTCTCGCCGTGGAGGTACTCCATGGCCAGGTAGAACCCCTCGTTCCCCTCCAGCTCGCCGAAGTCGAAGACGGCGATGGTGTGCGGGTGGGAGAGGCGCGAGACCACCCGCGCCTCGGTGCGGAAGCGCGTCGCCAGCTCCGGGTCGCGGGCCAGGGGGCCGCGCAGGATCTTCACGCAGAGCGCCTTGCCCATCCGGACGTGCTCGGCCTTGAAGACCGAGCTGGCGAGCCCCTCGGCGATGGGGTGGATGAGCCGGTAGCGGTCCCCGATGACCCTCCCCACCAGCGTCCCCACCGTCCGGTGGGCCGGAGGGGGGGGCGGCGGGCTGCGGAGGGGGCGGACCACGGTCCCGGGCATCGAGACGAGGAGCGTATCAGTGGCGGGCCAAGGGGCGAAAGGGGCAGGGGAATGCCCGCTCCGGCGTTCGTTGCCAAGGGTGGGTTCCCTGGTATATTCGCGCCCTTCCACGAGACCAACCTTGCTCGACTGGCTCCACAAGATGTTCTCCCGGGATCTCGCGATCGACCTGGGAACCGCCAACACCCTGATCTACATCCGGGGCGTGGGCATCGTCTCGAACGAACCCTCGGTCGTCGCCGTCCAGCAGGACGCCCGCGGCGGACGCCGGGTGCTGGCCGTCGGCAAGGAGGCGAAGGAGATGCTCGGGCGCACCCCGGGCAACATCGTCGCCATCCGCCCGATGAAGGACGGCGTCATCGCCGACTTCGAGATCACCGCGGCGATGCTGCGCTACTTCATCCAGACCGCGCACAACCGGAAGTCCTTCGCGCGGCCGCGCATCATCATCGGCATCCCCTCCGGGATCACCGAGGTGGAGAAGCGCGCGGTGCGGGAAGCCGCCGAGAGCGCCGGTGCACGGGAAGTGTACCTGATCGAGCAGCCCATGGCCGCGGCCATCGGAGCCGGCCTCCCCATCACCGAGCCCTCCGGGAACATGATCGTCGACATCGGGGGCGGCACCTCCGACGTGGCGGTCATTTCACTGGGAGGAATCGTCTACAGCCGCTCGGTGCGCGTCGCCGGCGACAAGATGGACGAGGCGATCATCCAGCACGTGAAGCGCAAGTACAACCTGCTCATCGGCGAGCGCACCGCCGAGCTCATCAAGATGGGGATCGGCACGGCCTTCCCCACCGACGAGGAGCTCTCCATGGACATCAAGGGGCGCGACCTGGTGGCCGGCGTGCCGCGCACCCTGACCATCACCTCGTCCGAGGTCCGCGAGGCCCTCTCCGAGGTGGTGAACGGCATCGTCGAGGCGGTGAAGGTGACGCTGGAGCGCACGCCGCCCGAGCTGGCCGGCGACATCGCCGAGCGCGGCATCGTGCTGGCCGGCGGCGGCGCGCTCCTCAAGAACCTCGACACGCTGCTGCGCGAGGAGACCGGCCTGCCGGTGTTCCTGGCCGAGGACCCGCTCTCGGCGGTGGTCATCGGCGCGGGCAAGGCGCTCGAGGAGCTCGACATCCTCCGGCAGGTCGCGCAGCGGTAGCAGCGCCGGCTTCAGCCGGCGCAAGAACCCCGCTTCATCCCCGGAACCGTTTCCGGATCAACCCGGACGTCCCGCCCTGGGGATCCCGCCGCCCTGTCTGCGTCCGGGGACGCCTCGTCGGGAATCCCCGACATCCCACGTCCCCAACCCCCCGGAATCACGATGCCGGCCACCTGGCAGGCGGGCTGCAGTGGCTCCTCTCGTCTTTCAACTCTCACGACGACCCCGGAGAACA
>DAIEMM010000279.1 GCA_027349605.1 Anaeromyxobacteraceae bacterium | reverse complement strand
ATCCAGCGCAGGTAGAGGTTCCAGCGCTTGGCCGCGCCCCCGGCCTCCGGATCGGGGCAGAGGTGGCGGAGCCCCTTGCCGCCGCGCTCCCGGAGGATCGCGAGCGCCGGAGGCGCGGTCCGGAGCTCCGCGGCGAAGCGGGTGAGCGCGGCGCGCACGGGCGCCTCGCCGGGCCCGGCCTCGACGAGCAGCCGGGCGAAGCGTGCGCCGAGGGACCCGCTGTGGGCGCGCACCCACCCGGCGGCGGCGAGCATCGCCGCAAGGTCCTCGCCGGTGTTGAAGCGGTAGCGGAACCCGGCGAGCGTGGCCGCGTCGGGGTCTCGCGCCAGGCGGGCCGCGAAGGCCGCCGGCGACGGGCCTCCGGCGGCGAGCACCTGCTCCACCTTGGCCTTGAAGACGTCGGCCCGGCCGTACGCCAGGCAGGCGGCCACGAGACCGGCCACCTCGGCGTCGTCCGGGTCGGGATACCGGCGAGGGAACTCGACCGGATCGGCGGACAGGCGCGCGGCTGCGTCGAACCCGCGCTGGAACCGGTCGAGGATGGGGGCGAGCCGCGCGACGCGGCTCCCCGGCGGGCGCGCTCTCCGCGAGGCCATGGCTAGTGCCCGGTGCCCGGAGGGTGCTTCGCGAGCTCGAAGACCGCGTGCCCGAGCTCCGGGCCGATGAGCTTCTCCCAGGCGAGCCGCACCGCGGCCGTCGACCCGGGGACCGAGAAGACGGCGCGTCCCTGCCACGCTCCCGCCACGGCCCGGGAGAGCATGGCGGCGCTGCCGATCTCCTGGAAGGACAGCATCCGGAAGAGCTCCCCGAAGCCGTCGATCCGCTTCTCGAGGAGTCCGGCCACCGCCTCGTAGGTGCGGTCGCGCCCGGAGATCCCGGTGCCCCCGTTCACGATGACGGCCTCGGCGCCGGCCGCGGCCGCGGCCGCCAGCGCGTCCCGGACCCGCGCGGGCTCGTCGGGCACGATCCGGTAGCCGGCGAGCACGTGGCCCGCGGCGGCGAGCGCCGACCGGAGATAGGCCCCGCTCGTGTCCTCGGCCTCCCCTCGGGAGTCGGAGGCGGTGACGACGTAGACGCGGACCGGGCGCGCTCCGGACCGGCGATGCTCCTCGTGTCCCAGGGGCGCCTCCGTCAGTCCAGCGGCCGCTTCGGGGTGGTCATCTCGATGTCCTTGCTCGTGGCCGTGATGGCGTCCTCGACCGCCTTGCGGTCGGGAGCGCCGGGCGAGAGCGAGAGATAAAGGCTGAACTCCTTGATGGCCATGTCCCGGTCGCCCAGGCGCCGATGGGCCTGGCCGCAGACCTTGTGCCCCTGGGGCGAGTCCCCGGCGGCCAGGGACGCCCGGGCGTAGGCGATGGCGTCCTTCGGACGGTCGGCCCGCAGGAGCGCCACGGCCGCCTGGAGGAGTCCCGACGGCTCCCCGGAGGCGAGCGGCCTCTGGCTTCCGAACCCCTCCGGGCGCAGCACCAGCTCGAGGCGCGCCCCGGCCAGCTTCGAGCCGGGGAACGAGGCGTCGAGGGGCTCGAAGCCCGGGGAGGTGACGCGGATCGCGTGATCCCGGGCCTCGTCGCGGACCGGGAAGGCGAGAGGGGCCAGCCCGACCTCGGCGCCGTCCACGGTGACGAGCGCGCCGGGCGGCAGGGTCTCGAGATAGGCGACGGGCGGCTGCACGTCGGCCAGGGAACCCGTCCGGGGGGCGGTGCAACCGGCGAGGAGGGCGAGCGCGAAGAGGGCGTTGGTTCTCGACGTCGTGGCCATCCTCGACGGTTATACACCGGGGGATGGCCGACAAGATCGCCGTGGCCCGGGCCCTGCGCGAGCTGGGAATGCTGCTCGAGGTCCAGGGAGAGAACCCGTTCAAGGTCCGCGCCTACGAAAACGGCGCACGCGCCCTGGAGGAGCTTCCGGGGGACCTCGACGAGGTCATCGCCGCCGAAACCCTCACCGAGTTGCCGGGGATCGGCAAGGCGCTGGCGGAGAAGATCGAGGAGCTGGCCCGTACCGGGCGGCTGGCGCTGCTCGACCGGGTCCGCTCCGAGCTGCCGGCGGGGATCGGCGAGATGCTGCGGATTCCCGACCTGGGGCCGAAGAAGATCGCCGCCCTCCACGCGGCGCTCTCCATCGGCAGCGTGGCCGAGCTGGAGGCGGCCTGCCGGGACGGGCGCGTGCGCGAGGTGAAGGGGTTCGGCGAGAAGACCGAGAAGAAGATCCTCGAGGGGATCCACCGGATGCGCACCGCATCGTCCCGGATCCGCCTCTCCGACGCGAGGGAGATCGGGAACCCGCTCGTCCGGCTGCTGCGGGCCACCGGGGCCGCCGACCGGATCGAGCTGGCCGGCTCGGCGCGCCGCTGGAAGGAGACCGTCGGCGACCTCGACATCGTGGCCTCCTCGCTCGAGCCGGCGCGACTCTCCGACGCGCTCGCTGCCGCCCCGGGGGTGGAGTCGGTGGTCGCGAAGGGGGACACCAAGACCACGGTGCGCCTGGCCGGAGGGTTGTCGGTGGACCTCCGCGTCGTGCCGCCCCCGGAGTACGCGAGCCTGCTGCACCACATGACCGGATCGAAGGAGCACAACGTCCGGCTGCGCGGGCTGGCCCGGGAGCGCGGGTTCACCCTCAGCGAATGGGGGCTGGAGCGGCTCGACGGGAGCGGCAAGGTCCCCATCCGCTCCGAGGAGGACGTCTACCGCGCCCTGGGGCTCCAGCCCATCCCGCCCGAGCTGCGGCAGGACACCGGGGAGATCGAGGCGGCGCAGGAGGGCCGCCTGCCGCAGGACCTGGTCCGGCTGGAGGACGTGAAGGGCATGGTCCACGTCCACACCACCTGGTCGGACGGGCGCGCCTCGCTCGAGGACATGGCGCGGGCCGCCGAGGACATGGGCCTGGAGTACCTCACCGTCACCGACCACAGCCGGAGCGCCGCCTACGCGGGAGGCCTGGACGTGGCCCGGCTCGAGGCCCAGTGGGAGGAGGTGGCGCGGGTCCAGGAGAAGGTGCGGATCCGCCTCCTGCGAGGGACCGAGGCCGACATCCTCGAGGACGGGGCGCTCGACTGGCCCGACGCGGTGCTGGAGAAGCTCGACGTGGTCATCGCCAGCGTCCACTCGCGCATGAAGATGGATGCCGAGCAGATGACCCGGCGCATGGTGCGCATGCTCGAGCTCCCGGTCTTCAAGATCTGGGGGCACGCCACGGGCAGGCTGCTCCTCGAGCGCGAGCCGTACGGGCTCGACATGGAGAAGGCGCTCGACGCCGCGGCCGCCTCCCGCGCGGCCATCGAGGTGAACGGCGATCCCCACCGGCTCGACATGGAGCCACGCCACCTTCGAATGGCCCGGGAGCGGGGCATCCCGTTCGTGCTCACCACCGACGCCCATTCGGTGGCCGGGCTCCAGAACCTCCCGTACGCCGTCATGACCGCGCGGCGGGGGTGGGTGACCCGGGGCGAGGTGCTCAACACCCTGCCCGTCGCGGAGTTCGCCGCCCGGGTGCGCCCA
>DAIEMM010000245.1 GCA_027349605.1 Anaeromyxobacteraceae bacterium | reverse complement strand
CCAGCGCGAGCACGCTCGAGAGCATCGGTCCCACGCAGGGGATCCAGACCAGCCCGAGGCTGAAGCCGAGGAACAGGCCGGACCAGCGTCCGTTTCCGCCGGCCTGGATCCGGTTCACCCAGGTGAACTTCTTGAAGAGGTTCACATCGGCGATCAGCAGGAGGCCGAACGCGACGACCATGACCCCGAAGACCTTCTCGAGGTAGGGCAGGGCCGGTCCGATGGCCCCGCCGAAGAGGCTGGTCACGACGCCCATGAGGACGAAGCTGGCGGCGATCCCGGCCACGATGAGCGCCGGCCGCGAGCGGTGATCCTCGGCGGTGCCGGACAGGATGATCGGCAGCACCGGCAGGACGCACGGGCTGGCCACGCTGGCCAGCCCGGCGCCGAAGGTGAGCGCGATGGAGGAGACGCCGACGTCCATGGCGGTCAGTTCTGGAAGAGCTGGCGCACCTGGGAGGCGGACTGGATCCCGGGGGTGGCCCGGCGGATCTCCTTGCCCGAGGCATCGGTGACGACGAGCGTCGGGAGGGCCCGGATGCCGTACTGCTGGAACTTCGCGATGTCAGAGGGCACGGTCGTCTTGTAGTAGACGAGCTCGGCCTTGCCCTTCAGCTCCGGCGCCATGTCGTGGAGGATCCGGTCCTGCATCTGGCAGGGAGCGCCACCGGGGTTCATGAAGAAGACCAGGCGGGGAAGGGCCGCGGCGGGCCGGGCCGACGAGGCCGGCGCGGCGGCGGTGCGGGGCGCCTCGGCGAGCGCGCTGGTGGCGGCGGCGGCGAGGGCGGCAACGGCGAGGAACGTCAGGCGGGAAAACCAGGGGTGCTTCATGCGGCCTCCGGGGTCGAGTCGAGGACGGCACGGGCCGTCACCTCTCTGAGCCAGGAGACCCCGGAGGGGTTCAACCCCCGGCCAAGGTCAGCCTTCCCGGGGGGGATCCCGGGGCGAGGACACGGGCTGCCTGGCCAGGCGCTTGTAATAGAAGTGGTTTCCGTAGAGGGCGGCAACCGGGTTGTGGCCGGTGACCCGGTCCTTCGCCACGAGCGTCGTGGTGGGGGCGTCCGCGTGCTTCACGAACAGCATGTCGTGCCCCACGCAGAGCCCCATGATCACGTTCATGTCCGTGCCCGCGCGGTTGAGGATGCGGGCCTGGGCGACCGGGTTGCACAGCGGCTCGAAGGTGTCCGGGCGGACCTTGAACGCCTCTCCGATGCCGAGCTCCGCCTTGTCGACCGAGCCCACCTTGCAGCACACCGAGACGGGCTCGAGCCCCTGGGCCTCGAGGATCTCCGCGAGCCGCGCCGATTCGTCGAGGAGGCCGATGCAGGTGGCGATCCCGACTCGCTTCCACCCCATCCGCCCGGCCAGGGCCACGGTGTCCTCGATCCGCGTCCACCGGGCGTGGACGGTCCCGCCCGGCTGCTGCTCGTAGCAGAGCCCCTCGACCTCGGCGGCCACGCGCGCCAGGCGCTCGTCGGCGCCGCCGGGCCGGTACTCCGCCAGCGCGGACTCGACCAGGTCCCCGTGGTGCGTCGTCGGGCAGTTCCCGGGTCGGGGCGGGGCGACCGCCGGATCGGAGCTCCAGCAGGCCGTGGTTCCCTTCTTCTTGAAGACGGTGCTGCAGGCGGCGCAGGACGGATCGGTGTGCGGGTCGGTGGGCATGGGAATCCTCGGGCGAGGAGACTACACGACGCGCTACCGGTGGAGCGAACGCCACACGCAGATCCCGGGGCCCGTGCCCGGGAATTCGCGCTGGACGACCGTCTCCGTGCCGGCCTTCGGGAACTGTCCCTCGGGCGGAACGAAGACGGTCCCGGGCGGGAGGTCCCTCGACACGGCGGCGGCGTCCCCGGGAGCGCCGGTCTCTCGCAGGAGCGCGCCGGAGAGGACCGTCCAGTGCGATCCCCGCCCGGTCGCGTCGGCGGGCGCGAGCGAGGGCTCGCCGGCGGGGAAGCGGTAGCGCACCACCGAGGGGCAGGCCGGCTGGTCCGGGTCCCCGGCCAGCACCGCCCGCTCCCCGGTGCCGAGGGGTCTCCAGGCAACCTGGTCCGGTGTGAGTGAAACGGGCTCCTCGTGGCGAGGGCAATCCTTCGCCGGCCGCGCGACGGTGACCTGGCAGACGACCTCGTCCTCGCTCCACTCGAAGGTGCTGGTGTTCGCGGGGACGAGCCAGAAGCTCCCCGGCGGCAGGGTCTTCATCCCGGCGTCGTCCCACTTCTTGCCGAAGCCGACGTGGATCGTCCCGGAGAGGACCAGGTAGGTCCTGTCCACCGGGACCGAGTGCGGAGGCAACCGCGTCTCCGGCCGAAGGCGGAGCAGCGTGACCGACGGGCAAACGGGTTCGGCCAGGTCCCCCAGGACCGCGGCCCGATCCGCCAGGCCGAAGGGCTGCCACTTCCGGTCCGCCGGGGTGAGGGTCGGGGTCCCCGGAGAGGCGGCCAGGGCGGCGGCGGGGAGACATCCGAGCAGGAGGAGGAGGACGCGGTTCATCTGCAAGGAACCGTTCCAGCCGCCCATCCCTTCCCGGCCCGGGCCGGCCTTCAATCCCAGCGCCAGACGACGCCGGCCGAGGCGGAGGGGCCCGAGTAGGCGCCGTCGGGCGTGTCGGTTCGCCGCCAGGTCGCGCCCAGGTCCACCGAGAATCCGGCCCCGAGTCCCTGCTCGAAGCCCACCCCGATCCCGAGGGTGGTGGCGGCGGCCCGGTACGGCTCGTAGGCGACGACGGTCGCGCTGGTCGTCGCGGGCGCCGTGGCATCCGCCACCGCCGACAGTTCCCGGTAGTACGTGGCGTCGCCCCGCTCGCCGAAGGTGGCGACCGAGATCCAGGTCGTCTGTGCGAGGCGGAACTCCACCTCGCCGAAGATCCGGTCGAGGTTGGAACCGTAGACGGGTTCCTCGGCGGTCCGGAGGACGTGCGAGTAGCCGAGCCGCGTGGTCAGCCAGTTCACCGGCCGGTAGCGGAGCGTGGCGCGCCCGGTGAGCGCGGCGCCGCTGCGCGCCGTGTCGGTGAACCAGCTGTATCCCCCCGAGGATCCGAGGACGAGAGCGAACGGGCCGACCAGGTCGACGAGCAGGCTCACGCTGGCGCCCGCCGCGGTGCGGTCGAGGTCGGGCAGGGTGGGGAACCGGGTGCCGTCGACCGCGGCCCCGAAATGGAGGTACGCGGAGTCGGAGAGGTCGACGCCGGCGCCGCCGGTGGCCGACAGGGTGGCGACCGCGGAGCCGAGCCCCTCCTCGCCCGGGGCGACGAGCAGGTTCGTGTCGTAGCCGCCACCGGCGGCGACGGACCCCTCGAATCGGAGTCCGCCGCCGTCTGCGGCGAGGAGCGCCATCGCGAGCCAGAGGGCGGGCATGCCGGCTCCTCGATCGAAGTGGACTACTTCCCGCCGCGGTAGCCGCTGCCCGACCCGCCGCCGCTGCCGCCGCCGGCCCCGCTGGCCTTGCCGGCGCCGCTGCCGTTCATCGTGCGGCTGCGCTCGCGGGCCATGTCCTGGGAGGCCTGGTGCGTGGTGTCGCGGGTCCGGGTCCGATCCTGCGTGGGAGTCGCGCCGTCGACGTGGGTCGACGGGTCGCGCGTCTGCTGGCGGGTCTGGTCGCTGGCGAGGGCGGGGACGGCGAGGAGGAGGGCCGAGAGGGTCAGGACGGACTTGAGGGTCATGTGTCGATCTCCGTGGTTGGTGGGGACTGCCTCCCCTTCAACCGGGGGATCGCGACGAGGTCGCGGGCTGTGGCATCGTGTCGCATCGTGGACCTCGCGAACCCCCTGGCGATCACGGCAGGCAGCAGGATGCGCAGGGGCTGACCCTCGCGGTGCTCCTCCTCCCCATCGGCCTGCCGGCGGTGCTCGCCTACGCGCAGGCGAGGGGCTCGCTCCCCTGGGCGATCCTGGCGCGGGTCGCCGCCAGCTTCGCGGTCGGAGCCTTCCTCGTGGCCGCGGCCGCGCGCATCCTCTGGACCGCCGTCCGGGGTTGAGCGGCGCGCACCCTTCCCGTGCGCACTGGCTCACAGGGTGTGGATGGCTCCCGCCTGCCAGCGAATCGCCGACATGCTCTCCGAGTTCCTGGACGGGGAGCTCGGCGCCAGGGAGAACTGGGAGGTGGCGTTGCACCTGGAGTCATGCACGGCATGCGCCAGGTTCGCGGCCGAGCTGGCCGCGACCATCGGTGCACTGCACGGACTCCGCCGGGACCGCCCCGAGGAGGGGAACGCCGTCAGTCGTGGCAGCCCGAGACCAGCCGGGACGCCTTGGCACAGCACTGTGCCGCCTTTTCCGGGGCGCAGCAGGCCTTCTTCTTCGTGAGCATCTTCATGGGCTGCTCCTAGGCCTTCGCCTGCTTCTCGAGCTTCGTCTTCACGGCCTTGGCGGCGTCGCAGTCCGGGCACTTGGCCGAGGGCTTCGCCGCGTGGGTCTTGCAGGTATCGAGGCAGTTCGAGAGCGACAGCAGCAGGATCTTGACCTCGGCCTTCGTCAGCTCGACCGTCATGTGAGGACCTCCGCGACCGCGTGAGG
>DAIEMM010000240.1 GCA_027349605.1 Anaeromyxobacteraceae bacterium | reverse complement strand
GAGGCCCCGCACCCTCGTCGAGCCGCTCACCGCCACGCGGAGCCGGATCCACCTCACGGTCTCGCGGGAACTCCTCGCCAAGCTGCGGAAGGCCCGGGCCGGCCAGCCCCACGTCCATCCGGGAGCGACCGACGAGCAGGTGATCGAGGCGGCGCTGGACCTGCTCATCGCCCAGCAGGAGAAGCGGCGGGCCAGTGTGCCGCCCCGGGTGAAGCGGGAGGTGATGAAGCGGGACGAGGGGAAGTGCACGTGGCCGCTCGCGGACGGAGGCGTCTGCGGCTCCACGGTGCGGCTGGAGGTCGATCACGTGGTGCCGCGCGGGAAGGGCGGGGCGTCCACGACCGACAACTGCAGGATCCTTTGCAAACCGCACAACCTCGAGGCGGCGCGCCAGGCCTACGGCGACGAGTTGATGGACCTCTTCGCCCCGAGGGACCCGGTCGCGCGCGAGCGTTGCGCCGTCTACTGCGTAGACGGCGCTGCGAGGGGCGCCATCTCGCGCAGCCTCGTCGCCTTCTCCACGACGAGCCGCGCCGCGTGGTCCACCTCCTCCTCGGTGTTGAACCTGCCGAGGCCGAAGCGGATGGACGCGTGCGCCAGCTCGTCCGGCACGCCCATCGCGCGCAGCACGTACGAGGGCTCGAGCGACGCCGACGTGCAGGCCGACCCGCTCGACACCGCCACGTCCCTCATGGCGATGAGGAGCGCCTCCCCCTCCACGTGGGCGAAGCTCACGTTCAGGTTGCCCGGCAGCCGGCGCTCGAGGCTCCCGTTCACGGTGACCCGATCGAGGCCCGCAAGGATCGCGATGCGCAGCCGCTCCCGCAGCGCCAGGATGCGCGGCGCCTCGGTGGGCATCTCCTCGCGCGCCAGCGCCGCCGCCTTCCCGAAGCCCACGATGCCCGGGACGTTGATGGTGCCGGAGCGGTAACCGCGCTCGTGCCCTCCCCCGTCGATCTGCGCGACGAGCCGCGCCCGCGGCCTCCGCCGCACGTAGAGCGCGCCCACTCCCTTGGGGCCGTACATCTTGTGGGCGGAGAGCGACACCAGGTCGGCGTTCGTCGCCTCGACGTCGAAGGGGATCCGCCCCAGCGACTGCACCGCGTCGGTGTGGAGGAGGACCCCCTTCTCGCGGGTGATGCGCCCGATCTCCTCGAGGGGCTGGACGGTTCCCACCTCGTTGTTGGCGTGCATCACCGAGACGAGCACCGTGTCGGGCCGGATGGCCGCGGCTACCGCGCCGGGGTCCACGATCCCTTCCCGGCTCACCGGGACCACAGTCACCTCGAACCCCTCGCGACCGAGCGCCGCCATCGCGTCGAGCACCGCCTTGTGCTCGATGGCGGTGGTGACGAGGTGGCGCCCCCTGGCCGCGTGGAACCGGGCCACGCCCTTCACCGCCAGGTTGTCCGACTCGGTGGCCCCGCTCGTCCAGACCACCTCGCGGGCGGTCGCTCCGATGAGCCGGGCGACCTCCTCGCGCGCCTCCTCGACCGCCTCCTCGGCCTTCCAGCCGAAGGAGTGGCTCTTCGACGCCGCGTTCCCGAACCGCTCCGTGAAGTACGGGAGCATGGCCTCGAGGACACGCGGGTCGACCGGCGTGGTCGAGTGGCAGTCCATGTAGATGGGAATCCTCAAGGCCCCGCCTGTCTCAAAGGGAATGGAACCGGATGCGATTGCGTTCCGGACTGGGGTTCTATAAGGGTGACGACGAGCGGGTCAAGGCGGGCGCAGCCGCCAAACCCCTGTCGAGACGAGGGTTTTCTCCGGGCCCTTCGGTGGTTATGCTGAAAGGACGCATGCGGATCCTCACGAGAATCCTGGTGGCGGGGCTCATCTTCGCCGGCGTGGCCTGGCTCCCCGACCTCGCGGCCAGCGGATCCACCGGCGCGACCACCGACCTCGGCCTGGGCACGCTGCTGGCCCAGGGCTCCGTGCTCGCATACGTGGTGGCCTTCGGCGGCGGCGTCCTCACCAGCCTCACCCCCTGCGTCTACCCGCTCATCCCCATCACCGTCTCGATCTTCGGCGCGCGGGAGGCCTCGTCACGCCGCCACGCCATGGCGCTCTCGGGCCTCTACGTGCTCGGGATCGCCCTCATGTACTCGGCGCTCGGCGTGGGCGCGGCGCTCACCGGAAAGGCCTTCGGAAGCGTGATGCAGAACCCGCTCGTCATCGGGGCGGTCGCGCTGGTCTTCGCCACCATGGCCGCCTCCATGTTCGGGGCCTTCGAGCTGCAGCTCCCCCCATCCCTGCAGGCCAGGCTCCAGGGCGTGGGCGGCGCCGGCTACCTGGGCGCTCTCGCCATGGGGCTCGTCTCCGGGATCATCGCCGCGCCCTGCACGGGCCCGGTCCTGGCCGCCGCGCTCGCCTTCGTGGCCACCAAGGGGTCGGTGGCCTTCGGCATGGGCATCATGTTCGCCTACGCCATGGGGCTCGGGCTCCTCTTCTTCCTCATCGGCGCCTTCTCGGTCTCGCTCCCCAAGAGCGGTCCGTGGATGGACACGGTGAAGAGCGTCTTCGGCGTGGCGCTCCTCGCCGCCGCCGGGGTCTTCCTCAAGGACTCGATCCCGGCGCTCCAGCCCGTCTTCCTGGCCTCTCGCACCGCCGCGCTGGCCGCCGCCGGACTGGCCGGCGCCGGCGTCCTGCTCGGCGCCTTCAGCGGCAGCTTCCACGGGAGTTCCCTGGTCCGGAAGCTGGCCAAGGGCGCCGGGGTGGCGCTCGTGGTGGGCGGGATCGTCTACGCCTCGGGGGCCGCGTCGGCGAGATCCCGCGCCAGCGGGGACCACCTCGCCTGGGCCTTCCACCAGGACGAGCTGGCGGCCATCGCGCAGGCCCGCGCCAAGGGCAAGCCGGTCATCATCGACTTCTGGGCCGACTGGTGCACCGCCTGCAAGGAGCTCGACAGGACGGCCTGGGCCGATGCCCGCGTCCAGGCGGCGGCGGGGCGCTTCGTGACGCTCAAGATGGACGGCAGCCAGGACTCCGACGCCTTCCAGAAGATCTTCGACAAGTACGGCGTGGTGGGCATGCCCACCGTGGTCTTCATCGATTCCTCGGGACGCGAGGTCCCGCAACGCATCACCGGCGCCATCGACGCCGAGGAGATGCTCAAGTACCTCGAGTCGGTGGAACGGACCTGCAGCCCCGCCATCGCCTGCGTCGCCCGCTGGTAGCGGGTTCGCGACCCGCCGGGCGGCGCTTCAGAACACCTTCCAGGTGACCACGGCGGCGAGCTCTCCCAGGAGCTTGTCGTCGAGGCCCGGGATCCGGGCGCTGCCCGTGGACCAACGACCCCAGAGCCCGGCTCGTGCCCCCAGCGTGATGTCCTTCACGACGGCCGCCTCGTAGGCCACGCCCAGCCGCGGCACGAACCCGAAGCCCATGTCGCGCTGCATGGCCCATTCGAGGCCGAGGTCGAGGGTGGCGCTGAAGAGGCCGCCCCCGGCCGAGGCGGTCCAGGCCGCGCCCGGAGCGACGAGCAGCCCGAGGTTCTGCTGGTTCTCGGAGTAGATCCAGCTCCCCCCGAAGTTGAAC
>DAIEMM010000235.1 GCA_027349605.1 Anaeromyxobacteraceae bacterium | reverse complement strand
GACCGCCAGCGCGGCGCCGACCGCCGCCCAGAACGACGGGGTCACGTGCTTGAGCACCAGCGCCGACGCATAGGCCCCGAGCCCGAAGTAGAGCGCCTGCCCGAGCGACAGCATGCCGGTGAACCCCAGGAGCAGGTCCACGCTCATGGCGAGCCCGGAGAAGATCAGGGCCTCGGTTCCCAGGCGCAGGAAGAACGTGTCGCCGAGCGGCACCGCAACCGCGGTGAAGACGAGCGCCAGGACGATGAAGATCTGGGCCAGGCGGCCCTGGACGGTGCTGGCCCGGACGCCTCGTGGACGGGTGGCCCGTCCCAGGGCGAGGACGGGGTCAAGCGTGTCCAAGCCTGCCTCCGAAGATCCCCTGCGGGCGGAAGAAGAGCACGAGCACCATGATTCCGAAGACGATGGGGTCGCCCCATACCGGCGAGACGTACAGGCTGGAGAGGGCCTGGATCTGCGTCAGCACGAGCCCACCGAGCACCACTCCGCGGATGCTCCCGAATCCACCCAGGATCACGGCGGTGAACGCCATGAGGATGAAGTCCTTCCCCATGGTGGGGAACACCGAATAGATCGGCGAGAGCAGCACGCCGGACAGGCCCGCCAGCGCCACCCCGAACGCGAACGTCGTGGAATAGACGCGCCGGACGGGAACGCCCAGGGAGGCGGCCATGTGGCGGTCCAGCGCCGCGGCCCGCACCATCGCCCCGAAGCGCGTCCGGTTCACGATGAACCACACGGCGAAGATGGTGAAGGCGCCGATCCCGACCAGGAACAGCCGGTAGGTCGGGAAGAAGTTGCCCAGGACCTCGGTGCCGCCCTTCAGGGGAGAGTCTGGCTTGAGGGTGTTCGGCCCGTACGCCGCCTTGAAGAGGTCCTCCATGACGATGGCCAGCCCGAAGGTGAGCAGCATCGTCAGCATGTGCCGCTCCTTCTGATGGAACAAGCGCTGGATCAGCGCGCGGTCCACCAGGAAGCCGGCCGGGAGCAGGAGGAGCGGGACGAGCACGAGGAGGAGCCAGAAGCTCACTCCCCGGCTCGCCAGCGTGACCCCGAGATAGGCGCCCAGCGCGTAGAACTCGCCGTGCGCCATGTTGAAGACGTCGAGCAGGCCGAAGATGATGGTGAGCCCCAGCGCCATGAGGATCACGGCGATCCCGATGGTGAGCCCGTTGAACATCTGGGGCATCAGGACGAACTGCGCGTAATCCGCCAGGGCTCCCATCGGTCCTCCGTCGCGCCTCTCGCTAGAACCGCGTGCAGGTGTCGGGCCCGACGGCCTGCGGTCCCGGCACCTTCGAGACGATCCGGAACTTTCCGTTCTCCACCCGGACCGCGTACATGTCCTGGACGGCCTGGTGGTCCCCCGCGCGCATCTCCTTCTCGCCCTGCGGAGTCATCCACTTGAGGCCGCTCATCGCCGTGCGCACCTTGTCGGTGTCGGTGGACTTCGCCTTCTCCACCGCCGCCTTGTAGAAGTAGATCAGGCCGTAGGAGTCGGCTCCGTAGAGATCGGGATCGGCCTTGTAGGCGGCCCGGAAGGCGGCCAGGAACTTCTTGTTCTCCGGCGAGTCGATCTCCGGCGAGTACCCCACGCCGGTCACGTAGCCGTCCGCCACCTTCCCCAGGGCGCCCATGTTCTGCGACGTCACCGTGCCGGAGGCGCCGATGATGAGCAGGTTCTTGCGGAGCCCGTACTCGTCGAGCTGCGTGAAGAGTCGCGCCGTGTCGTTGCCGGCCACCGAGGTGTAGAGCACCGCGGGCTTCGCCGCACGCATCTGGCCGAAGAACGGGGAGTAGTCGTTGTTGCCCAGCGGCGCGAAGACCTCGCCGACCGTCTTCATCTTGCGGGCCTCGGCCGCCGCCTTGAAGGCCGCCACCGTGTTGCGCCCCATCTCGTAGTCCGGGCCCAGGTAGTAGATGGCCGTCCCGGCGCCCTTGTCCTTGGCGAGCCACTCCGCGAGTGCCGCCGATTGCTGACCGGCGCGGGCGTTCACGCGGAAGACGTTGGGCGAGCACTTGTCGCCGGTGATGGCGTCGGAGAACGACACCGTGGTGGAGGCGAGCCGGTTGTTGCGCTCGGCGAGCTGGCCCACGGCAAGCGTCGAGCCCGAGTTCACGGTCCCGGTGAGAAAGTCCACCTTGGTCACCTGGAAGAGCTTTTCCGCCTTCTGGGTGGCGACGGCCGGGTTCGCCTCTTCGTCCTCGAAGATCAGCTCGACGGGCCGGCCCAGGATCCCGCCGGAGGCGTTCACCTCCCTGGTGGCCAGCTCGAGGCCCCAGCGGACCTGCTGTCCGATGGGGGCGTACGTCCCGGTGAGCGGCGTGACGACGCCGATCTTCACGGGTTCGGCCGCCGTGGCCGGGAGGGCCACGAGGGAGGTGAGGATTGCCAGGGACAGCGCTGCGATTCGATTCATGGGGAGACCTCCGGTGTGGGTTGGCTTCTGCTTCGGCTGGACTGCGGGTTCGTCGTCAGGCCGCGACGGGAATGCCACGCTGGCGCAGCCACTTCGGGAGGAGTTCCTCGTCCACGCGCCGGCTCACCTCCGGCGCTCGCTTCACGAGAAGCTCGGCAAGGGGCTCGCTCAGGTTGATGCCCCCGAAGGCCCCGTCGAAGATCAGGATCTTGGCCGTCCCGGTCACGCGGCAGGCATACGCCATCGCCTCCTCGGTGGTGTCGAGGATCCTCGCGTGCCGGGTGTACGTGCTGTTCTGCGCGTCCCGGTCGAAGAGCTCGGCCTGCTCGCGGCCCACGATCACCGTCGGGATGTGCTCGCTGAAGAAGGCGCTCGGGTACCCCGTCCACGCGTAGTTGTGGACGCACATCTTGATGGCAGGGTTGAGGGAAGGGATCTCCGGCAGCAGCGGGCGCCCCGCCTTCCCGTAGAACGCCTCCGTGTACCAGGTGTACGCCGGGAGCGGCAACTCCAGGTCGTACAGGTCGGTGTTGGCTCCGGCGAAGTTCGCGTAGATGACGCCCGCCGAGAAGACGTAGACCACGGGACACGGGAAATCGAGCGCCACGATGCACTCGTCGATCTCGCCGAAGAGCGTCATCATGCGCCCGTACAGGCTGCAACCGGACCGGGTGATGCGGTCGTTCAGGGCGTACAGGTCCCGGTCGGCGTCGACGCCCACGATCCCGTTCGGCGACATGGCGAGGAAACAGGCGAAGGCGAACTTCCCCTGGACGAACGGCGAGTCGAAGATGGCACGGGCGATGAAGTTCGCGGCCCGGGGCCCCAGGTTCTGGTGATACGTCGAGCGCGTCTCGATGCGGGCGTAGGACATGCCGAAGGGTTTCACCGCCCGATCGACCTGCCGGTGGAAGTGCACCTCCCGAACGTCGCTGTTGTGCGCATGCACGATCCAGTCGGCGTCGTAGGCCTTCTTGATCCCGTAGAGGGTACCGATCTCGGTCTCGATGGGGATGGCCTGGTCGATGGGTGCGATGCCGATGGCCTTGCCGTCCCCGAAATGCCGGTCCAGGCCGTGCCGTCGGATGTATTCCTCGGTTTCCCGGAAGCGAAGGCCGACGCCGGCGCGCAGGCGGATGTTCTTGCAGCCCGTTCGGGCCTGGATGACGTCCTTGATGGCCTTGAGCATCTCCGCGTACGGCTCGCCCCCGAGCAGCGTGAACCCGTGGTGGGAGGCGAGCACGTTGACGGTGTGGCCGGGCTGGATCCTTGCCATGTCCACGCCTGCGAGCGCCGCCTCGGCGGCGCGGCGGACCGCGGGGACCCCACCCGGACCGGGCATGAGCACGTCGGGGAGCTCGGGGAACAGGTCCTTCGCGAGAAGGGAGGTGATCCCCGGAAGCTCGGCGACCCTGCGCCGGACCAGCGACGGGTCGATGCCGTACTGCGACTTGCGGGGAGGGATGGGCGGGATGGGCGGACGCATGTCGGTCTCCTCACTTCTCCTGCGAGGGTGCGTTGACGACCCGCTCGAGGATCTCGATGTCCTCGTCGAAGTAGAAGCCGCGCTCGGCGTAGCGCCTCTTCACGGACTCCGGGATGTCCCAGGCAGTGACGGTTCGCCCGTACCACTGCCAGCCGCCCTTGGGCGGCTCGGCACGGACGCCCGCCGCGTCGAGCAGGCGCAGCATCGGCTGCAGGCACTCCACCGTGCATCCCGTCCGGATCCCGGTTCGCAGGGAGATCTCCTCCGGCGTATGTGCCCCCTGGAGGATCGCCGCGGCCGCCTCGTCGGCCCGGGTCCCGGTGCAGTAGCAGACCAGCTGCTCCGGGTGGAACCGCGCCGCCCGGCAGAGCGCGTCCACGCGTTCCCGGTCCCCGGGGAGAACCTGCACCCCGATGTCGAACGGCTTCTCCCGGACCACCATGTGGATGGCCCCCTCGGGGCAGCGCTGCTCGCAGGCCGGGCAGCCGCTGCAGCGATCGGCCTCGACCGCGGCCAGATGGGCCTTGCGATCGGTGACGATGGCCAGCGTGGGACAGACCCGGTCGCAGATGGTGCAGCCGGTGCAGAGTTCCGGGTCCACGACCGCCAGCATCCGGATGGTTCTCATGGCGCGTCCGCTCCCTTCCGCTGGGCCAGCTGGTAGGCGACGTCGATGATCATGTCCTCCTGGCCGCCCACCATCCTGCGCCTGCCCAGCTCGACCAGGATGTCCCGGGCCTCGACGCCGAAGCGCTCCGCTGCACGCGCGGTGAAGAGGAGGAAGCTCGAGTAGACACCGGCGTAGCCCATCATCAAGGCGTTGGCGTTCACCACCTGGGGCCGCTTCATCATCGGCCCCACCACCTTCTCGGCGACGTCCATCACCTTGTAGAAGTCGATGCTCGTCCGGTAGCCCAGCTTGTCGAGCACTCCGGTGAGCACCTCGAGCTGTGCGTTGCCGGCGCCTGCTCCGAGACCGCGGCAGGTGCCGTCCACGTAGCTCGCCCCTGCCTCCAGCGCCGCCACCGAGTTCGCCACGGCGAGGGCGAGGTTGTTGTGCGCGTGGAACCCCACCGGGACCTTCACGGCAGCGGCAACCTCCGCGACGCGGGCGCGCACGTCGTCGGGCAGCAGGGTCCCGGCGGAGTCGGCGACGTAGACGACGTCGGCGCCGAACGACTGGAAGAGGAGCGCCTGCTCGGCCACCTTCTCGGGCGGCGCCATGTGTCCCATCATCAGGAACCCGAACGCCTCCATCCCCCGCTTCTTCGTGAACCCGATGTGCTGCTCGGCGATGTCCGCCTCGGTCACGTGGGTGGCGACACGGATGACGCGGACCCCGTGGTCCGCCGCCATCTCCAGGTCCTCCTGCGTGCCGATCCCGGGCAGCAGGAGCGCGGTGAGCTTTCCCCGCCGCACCACCGGCCCGGCAGCGGCCAGCATCTCCTCGTCGCTCAGGAGGGACCGGCCGTAGTTGATGGACGAGCCACCGAGGCCGTCGCCGTGGGCGACCTCGACGTACTCCAGGCCCGCCTCGTCGAGGCCGGACGCGACCGCGGCGATCTGCGCGGCGGTGAACGCATGCCCCATGGGGTGGCTGCCGTCCCGCAGCGTCGCGTCGAGGACGTGCACGTGGCGTCCGGGATTCATGCCGCCTTCTCCTTCCAGCCGAACGCCAGCTTCTCGGCCACTCCGACCGCCGCGGCGGTGATGATGTCGAGGTTGCCGGAGAACTTCGGCAGGAAGTCCCCCGCCCCCTCCACCTCGATGATCGTGGTGACCCGATCCCCCTCCAGGTAGGGAGGCACGCGCAACCGGTACCCCGGGACGTACTCCTGCACCTCGGCGACGATCTGCTCCACGGAGGCCCGGATGGCGGCCTCGTCGGGACGCTCCACCTCGACGTAGACGGTGTTCGTCATGATGAGCGGCGGATCGGCCGGGTTGAGCACGATGATGGCCTTGCCTCGCCTGGCTCCACCCAGCACGGTGAGGGCGCGCGCCGTGGTCCGGGTGAACTCGTCGATGTTATGGCGCGTGCCCGGTCCGGCGC
>DAIEMM010000222.1 GCA_027349605.1 Anaeromyxobacteraceae bacterium | reverse complement strand
ACCGACGGCACCTGCGACTTGTTCGCCATGTTGACGATCCAGCCGGCCACGCTGCCCCCCGGGTCGATGTCGATGCGGTAGGTGAAGCGGCACGTCCCGTCGGGCCCGGGCGAGATCTCCCAGGCCCCGGTGTTGCGGACCATGTGGATCGCCCCCTCGGGGGGCGCGCCGTGGCGGTCGTCGAGTTCCCACCGGAGCTGGAAATCGCCTCCGTCGTCGACGTCGTCGACGCCGACCTCCATGCGGAAGGTGTAGTCCCTCGGGCTCATGAGCGGCGGCTCGTACCGCTCGTAGACCCAGACCTTGCGGCAGCCGGGCAGGTCCTTCCCGCCCTCGCTGCAGCCCTCGGCGTGGAGCACCTTGCGGCTGGCCAGGTACGGGGAGATCCTGTCGCTCTCGAAGGCGTGGAGCAGCACGTCGCGAACCGCCAAGGCGGGGGCCTGGAGGCGGCCTTCGGCCCGCAGGGCGACCAGGTCGGAATCCGCGCGCTCCATGCGGTACAGCTTCCCCTGCGGGAAGGTGGAGACGAGCGCCCAGGCTGCGACGGCGAGCACGAGGCGCATGGACTCCTCCTAGTCGAATCCCCGGTGGCGCGCTAACTTGGCACCGTGCCCACCTCGCGAAGCGCCTCGCCGGCCCGCGGCCTCCACCTCCGGATCCTCGGCGCCATCGACGTCGGCACGAACGCCGTCCGGCTGGAGCTCGCCCGCCCCCTCCCCGACGGCTCCTTCGAGCTCGTCCACACCGAGCGCGATCCGGTCCGCCCCGGCGAGGGCGTCTTCAAGACCGGCCGGATCCCGCGCGAGGTGGAGCAGCGGCTCCTGTCCACGCTGCGCCGGTACGCGGCGCTGGCGCGTCGCCACCGGGCGCGCGTCCGCGCGGTGGCGACGAGCGCGGTGCGTGAGGCGAAGAACGGACCGGACGTCGTGGCCCGGGTTCACGCCGCCACCGGCCTCGAGCTCGAGGTCATCTCGGGCAAGGAGGAGGCGCGCCTCATCGCGCTCGGCGTCCTGCGCGGACAGCCTCCCCGGGCCCACAACCTGGTGGTCGACATCGGCGGCGGGTCCACCGAGATCGCGGTCGCGGTCGGCGACCACCCGACGAGCCTCTTCACCGTGGCCATCGGCTCGGTGCGGCTCACCGAGACCTTCGACTCGATGGGCAAGGTGCCGCCGAAGCGGCTCGAGCTGATGCGCACCTTCGCCGCCGAGGCCTTCCAGCGCTCCCTGCCGCGCTTCACCCATCCCCGCCGCGCGCTGGGCAGCTCGGGGACCATCGGCACCATCGTCTCCTTCGCAGCGGAGGGCGGGCGCCGGGTGGCCACCCGCAAGCGCATCCGGCGCGCCGTCGAGATGCTCGCCGCGATGGGGCTCGACGAGCGCCGGCGGATCTTCGACGCCCGGCGGGGCGAGATCGTCGTCGCCGGGGCGGTCGTGCTCGAGGCGGTCATGGACCGGCTCGGGCTGGAGAGCATCACCGCCGTGGAGACCGGGCTGCGGCAGGGGCTGCTCGTGGACATGCTGGAGCGGGAGGGGCGCGACGCCCCCGACGCCAGCACCGGCGAGGCGTCCCGGGCGCTGGGGCGGCGCTTCGCCTTCGACGAGGTGCACGCCGACCAGGTGGCCCGGGTGGCGCTCGCCCTCTTCGACGACCTGGCCGGGCTGCACGGGTTGCCGGCGGCGGCACGTCCCATCCTGGAGGCGGCCGCGCTCCTCCACGACGTGGGAAGCGCCGTCTCCTACGGAAAGCACCACAAGCACACGCACTACCTGATCGCGAACGGAGACATCCCCGGATTCTCCGACCGGGAACGGCAGCTCGTGGCGCTGGTGGCCCGCTACCACCGGCGGAGCCCCCCGGACCGGGAGCGCCCCGACCTGTCGCTCCTCCCGCCCTCCGACTTCCGGATGGTCCGGAAGCTCGCCACCCTCCTCCGCCTCGCCGATTCGTGCGACCGCAGCCACCACCAGCTGGTCCGGAGCGTCCGGGCCCGGGTCACGGGGGGTGCGGTGGAGCTCGTCCTGCGCTCCCGCGGCCCGATCGACCTGGAGGTCTGGGACGCCGAGCGCGAGGGGGCGCTCTTCCGGAAGGTTTTCGGACGCCGGCTGTAGCTGGCGGTCCGGCGGGTGGCCAGGGGGTAACCACCCGGAATTCATGGCGCGAAGGGTGGGTTTGCTGTAGACGAGGCCCACGATTCTCCCCCCACACCAACCTGCCCGGTGAAATAAGGTCGCGCCCCCTCCGTTGGGGCGTCGGTCCGCAACGGGAGCCCAATGTCCGCCGACCGTCTCGCGCAATCTCCGTTCTTCCACCCCACCACCCAGCTCCCCCGTGCGGCGGAGCAGCGCCTCTACTGGGTGCCCCTCCTTCTCGCCACGGCGGCCGCGCTGCTCTTTTCCATCGTGGCGGTGCCGCGCATCGACTTCGAGCGGGCCGCCGCCGACGCCATCGACCGCTCCGAGGGCGCCGCCCAGATGACGCCCCACGACCGGGAGGGGAAGCTCGAGCAGGCCCGCAAGGTGGCCGCGCTCGCCGCCTACACCGGGGCTGCCTTCGGAACGGGGCTCTCGGCGCTCCTCGCGGCGTTCGGCGTCTGGCTGGCCTTCAAGGTGGTGGGCACGAAGCCCGGGTTCGCCCAGACCTTCACGGTGATGTGCTGGGCGCTCCTCCCGGGAGCCATCGAGTCGGTCCTGAGCATCCCCGCCCTGATCGTGCGCGGGACCATCCCGGTGGAGCAGCTCGCGTCGATCTTCCCCGCCAACCTGGGCACGCTCTTGCCGGCAGGCACGGCGGGGCCTCTGGCCTCGTTCCTGGGAGCCGTCGACCTGTTCTCCCTCTGGTCGGTCTGGCTGGTCTCCGTGGGCATGGCCAGCGTGGCGCGCGTTTCGGGCCGGCGCGCGCTCATCACCATGACCGTCCTCTGGCTCGCCTACGTGGCCGTCTTCCGCGTGGCTCTCCCCGTCCTCGGAGGCGCGAAGTAGACATGCACCCGATCCTGCTCCTCCTCCCCCTCGCCCTGGCCGCGGCCGACGCCGCGCCGATCACCCTCGACGAGGCGCTCGCCGCCGCGGCGCGATCCAACGTCGACCTCCGGATCGCCGGGACCGACCGGGCGCTGGTGGGCGTGGAGGAGTACGCGAGCTGGGCCGGCGTGCTGCCCCGGCTCGACCTGACCGCGAACTTCGGGAACGTCTACACGGCGCCGAGCGTTCAGAACATCTCGATCCCCTACATCGTCACTCCCCCGGTGGGCGACCCGACCATCGCCTACCAGTACTCGCTCGAGAGCATCCCGGCCAACGACGTCGAGAGCTACAGCCTCGGGCTCACCCTGAAGGTCCCCATCTTCGACGGCATGCGCAACTGGGCCACCATCGCGCGGGCAAAGGCGCTCCTCCGGGCCGCCGACCGGACCTACGACGAGGCCTCGCTCAACGTGGCCTTCGACGTCACCCGTCGCTTCTACGAGGTCGTGCGCGCCGAGCGGAGCCTCAAGGTGCTGCAGGAGGCGGTGCAGCGGAGCGAGGAGCTGGTGCGCCGGACCGACGCCCTCTACGAGGCCGGCCGTGCGCCCCGCAGCGAGACCTGGGCGGCCCGGGTGACCCTGGGCAACGACCGCATCTCCGCCGAGCAGCAGATCTCCCGGGTGAGCGACGCCCGGGTGGCGCTCTCGATCGCCATCGGGCGCGGCGCCGACCCCGAACTGAAGGTGGCCCCTCCGTCCGACCTCGACCGGGCGGTCTTCCAGGATCCTCCCGAGCAGGCCACGCTCGTCGACCTGGCACGGCGCAAACGCCCGCTCCTCAGCGCCGACGAGCAGCGGATCCAGGCGGCGGCGGAGGAGATCCGGTCCGCTCAGGCCGGCTACTACCCGACCGTCTCGGCCCAGGCCAGCTACAACCGGCAGGGGCCCTACATCGCCGGCACCCAGGGCGTCTACGGCGACCCCACCGGGCAGTACGTGGCCACCTTCGGCATCGCCGTCGCCTGGAACCTCTTCGAGGGGCGGGCCACCAGCGCCAACGTCCAGCGGGCCCACCTGAACGACGAGAGGACCCGGCTCGTCTCCGAGCAGAACCTGCTCACGGTGACGGGCGAGATCGCCCGTTCCCGCGTCGGCTACCAGACCCTCTCCGCCTCGGCCGCACTGGCCGAGGAGAACCACGAGTCCGCCCGGCAGAGCCTGCTCCTCGCCGAGCGGCGATACGACGCGGGCGCGGGGACCCAGGTCGAGGTCCGCGACGCGATGCTCAACCTCACCCGGGCCGCGCTCACCCTGCTGACGACCCGCATCGACGCCATCATCGCCCGCGCCGACCTGAACCGCGCCGTGGGCGGCGCGCTGTAGCCGAAAGGAAACGAGGACCATGTCCTGGACCAAGCGCATCATCGCCGCCGTCTTCGTGCTCGCCGTCGTCGGCATCCTGATCGCATCGCTCATGCCGAAGAAGGAGCCCCCGGTCACGGTGCAGACCTCGTCCGTGCGGAAGGGACCCATCACCCGCAAGGTCTCGGCCGCCGGGAAGCTCCAGGCCGCCACCCAGGTGAAGCTCTCCTCCAACCTCTCCGGCGACCTGCTCGACCTGCCGGTCCGCGAGGGCGACACCATCAAGAAGGGGCAGTACATCGGGCGCATCGACTCGCGTCGCTACGAGGCCCAGCTGCACCAGCGCGAGGCCATGGAGCAGAGCGCCCGGTCCGACCTGGCGATGGAGCAGGTCAACCTCGCCCGGCTCGATGCCGACGTGAAGCGGGTGGAGACCCTCGTCAAGCAGGACAGCGCCAGCAAGGCCGAGCTGGAAAAGATCGTGGCCGAGCGGGACGGCGCGGCCGCGCGGGTCCAGTCTGCCAAGGACCGGATCCAGAACGCCAGCGCCAGCCTGGCCGAGGCCCGCTTCCTCCTCTCCTTCACGACCCTCACCGCCCCCATCGACGGCATCCTCACCTCCCGGCTGAAGCAGGTGGGCGAGCGGGTGCGCGGCTCCGACTTCAACGAGGATCCCATCGTCATCATCGCCACGCTGTCCTCCATGGAGATGAAGGTCGAGGTGGGCGAGCACGAGGTGGTCCACCTCCACGAGGGCGATCCGGCCGAGATCGAGATCGACGCCTTCCCCGACCAGCGGTTCCCGGCCCAGGTCATCGAGATCGCCAAGAACGCCACGGTGAAGAACGCCGGCACCGAGGCCGAGGTGACCACCTTCCCGGTGCGCATCGCGCTCACCGTCCCGGTCCCGGGCGCGCTGCCGGGCATGAGCGGCCAGGCCACCATCTCCACCGAGACCCACGACCAGGCCCTCATCGTCCCCCTCCAGGCGGTCACCGTCCGCACCGAGAAGCAGCTGGCCGCCGGAAGGGAGAAGAAGGACGAGGCCCCCCCGGCCCCCGACGCGGGCGGAACCGCGGCCAGGAAGACGACCCGCGAGCCGATGCAGAAGGTGGTCTTCGTGGTCGATGACGGCAAGGCCCGGGTTCGCCGCGTGGAGACCGGTCTCGCCAGCGAGAACGACATCGAGCTCGTCTCCGGCGTGAAGGAGGGCGACGTGATCGTCGAGGGTCCGTACAAGCTGCTCTCCCGCGAGATGGCCGACGGCAAGCCCGTCAAGTCCGACAAGCCGGAGAAGGAGAAGGAGAAGGAGAAGTCGGGTCCCAAGGTCTCCGGCGACGCCAAGGCCAAGAAGGAAGCGAGCGGGTCGTGACCGAGGCTCCCCTCATCTCCGTCGAGAACCTGACCCGCCACTACAAGGTCGGGGAGGAGGAGGTCCGCGCGCTCGACGGCGTCTCCTTCGACGTCATGCGCGGCGAGTGGGTGGCGGTGGTCGGCCAGTCGGGTTCGGGCAAGTCCACGCTCATGAACCTCATCGGCGCGCTCGACACCCCCAGCGGCGGCTCGTACCGCATCAACGGCCACGACGTCGAGAAGCTGAGCGACGATCAGCTCGCCGATCTGCGCAACAACGAGATCGGCTTCGTCTTCCAGACCTTCCAGCTGCTCTCCCGCTCCACCGCCCTCGCCAACGTCGAGCTCCCGCTCGTCTACCGCGGCCTCCCCCGCAAGGAGCGCAAGGAGAGGGCGGTGAAGGCGCTCGAGGCGGTGGGGCTCGCGAACCGCATGCACCACAAGCCCAACGAGCTGTCGGGTGGCCAGCGGCAGCGCGTGGCCATCGCCCGGGCGCTGGTGGGGAACCCGTCCCTCTTGCTCGCCGACGAGCCCACCGGAAACCTGGACAGCGCCACCGGCGAGGAGATCATCCGCCTCTTCGGCGAGCTGCACCAGCGCGGCCACACCATCCTCCTCGTCACCCACGAGCCGCGGCTGGCGGCCCGCTGCCCGCGCGCCATCCGCCTGTCCGACGGCAAGGTGGTCGCCGACGGCCCCGGCGCGGACGTGGCGAGCCTGGGCGCTCCCCCGGTGCCCTCCCCGCATCCCGGAGCGGCCGCGTGAAGACCGTCCGGCGCGCATGGGCGGAGCTCGTCGAGGGCCTTCGCATCGCCTTCGGCGCCCTCGCCGGCGCACGCCTGCGCACGTTCCTCACCACCCTGGGGATCGTCATCGGCGTCTCCACCGTCATCACCATCGTGGCCATCATCCAGGGACTCGACCGGAGCTTCGAGGAGCAGATCCAGTTCCTCGGGGCGCACACCCTCTACGTGGACCGGCAACCCTGGATCCAGAGCGACGACACCTGGTGGATGTACCGGAACCGCCAGAAGATCAGCGTGACCGAGCTGAAGGCGGTGCAGCGCGAGTCGCAGCTCGCGCTCTCGGTCGCGCCCATGGTGGGCATCCGCGGCAAGGTGGCCCGCGGCGGCGTGGAGCTGGAGAGCGTGGTCCTCCGCGGCACCACCGAGGAGTACCTGAACGCCAACGGCGGTGCGGTGCAGGCCGGACGGTTCCTGGTCTCGAGCGACGTCGAGCTGGCCCGCCCGGCGATCGTCCTCGGCACCGACGTGATGGACCGGCTCTTCCCCGACGAGCCCGCCGCCGCCGTGATCGGCAAGAGGGTGCTGGTGGCCGGGCGGCCGTTCCAGGTGGTGGGGGTGCTGGAGCGGCAGGGACAGCTGCTCGGCATGCCGCTCGACAACGTCGCGGTCATGCCCTACCCCACCTTCGGGCGCATCTTCGGCGCCCAGCGCAACATGGTGCTGTCGGTGGCGGCACCGCCCGGCAAGATCGCGGATCTCGAGAGCGAGCTCACGCCCATCCTGCGGCGGGCCCGCCACGTCCAGCCGGGCAAGGCCGACGACTTCGCCTTCAACCGCCAGGAGCAGTTCCTCAAGCTCTACAAGCAGCTCACGAGCGCCCTCTACGGCATGGCGGTTGGCGTGGGGCTCATCACGCTCATCGTGGGCGGCATCGGCATCATGAACATCATGCTGGTCTCGGTCCACGAGCGCACCCGCGAGATCGGGGTGCGGCGGGCGCTGGGGGCGCGGCGCAGCACCATCCTCGTCCAGTTCCTCATCGAGTCGGCCGCGGTGGCGGCGCTGGGCGGCGCGGTGGGCACCGCGCTGGGGCTCGGGGTGGCCCAGCTCGTGGCGCTGCTCTCGCCCCTGGCCGCCGCTGCCACTCCCTCGGCCATCGTCTTCGGCATCGCCTTCTCGACGGCGACCGGGCTCCTCTTCGGCATCTGGCCCGCCTGGCGAGCCGCCAACCTCGATCCCGTGGAGGCGCTGCGCTACGAATGAGAGGCTTCGTCGACAACCTGGGGCTGGCCTTCAACACGCTGCGCGGGAACCCGCTGCGCTCGCTGCTCACCCTGCTCGGCATCGTCATCGGCGCCGCCACGGTGGTGGCCATGATGTCGCTCGTGGAGGGCTTCCGGATCTCGGTGAACAAGGACCTCGAGGGGCTGGGCGCCGGGTCCTTCCAGGTGCAGAAGTGGCCCGCGACCTTCGGGCACGTGGACCGGGCCAAGTACGCCAAGCGGCCCGACCTCACCCGGGAGCAGGGGGATGCGCTGCGCTCCCTTCCTCACGTGGGCCACGTCTCCATCGAGGCCTACCACGGGGGCCGGCCCGAGAAGATCTCGACGCGGGACCGCGCCACCAAGCCCAACGTGACCGTCGGCGGGGGAGTTCCCGACTACCAGTTCGCGAACGCCATCACCATCGCCCAAGGACGGTTCTTCACCGACACCGACATCGCCCTGGGCGGGCGGGTGGCCGTGGTGGGAGCGGACGTGGCCGACGTCCTCTTCCCCGGAGAGAGCGGAGTCGGGAAGGAGATCCGCATCCGCTCCACCCCCTTCACGGTGGTGGGCGTCGCCGAGCGGCGAGGAAGTACGCTGGGCGGCAGCCAGGACGGGTGGGTCATCATTCCCCTGGATCCGTACTACCAGGTGCTGGGCCGGGTCACGAACCACAACATCGCGATCCAGGCGACCGCACCGGAATACTTCAACCAGGCCCAGGACGAGGTCATCGCGCGGCTCCGCTCCATCCGGGGCCTGCGCGGGCTCCAGGAGAACGACTTCGACATCTACAGCAACGAGACCCTGACCGGGACGTTCAACCAGTTCGCCGGGGTGGTGGCGGCCGCCACCTTCGCCGTCACCCTGCTCGCGCTGGTGGTGGGCGGCATCGGGGTCATGAACATCATGCTGGTCTCGGTGGCCGAGCGGACCCGCGAGATCGGCGTGCGCATGGCGCTGGGCGCCCGGCGCCGCCGCATCCTCTCGCAGTTCGTCATCGAGGCGGTCACCCTCTCCCTCCTCGGCGGAGTCCTCGGCGTGCTGCTCGGGGGTGGGGGGGCCATCCTGGCCCGGGAGGTCTGGTCCATTCCCGCGAGCGTCCCGGCCTGGGCGGTGCTACTGTCCCTCCTTTCCGCATCGGGGGCGGGCATCGTGTTCGGCATCTACCCCGCCATCCGCGCCAGCCGCCTCGACCCGGTCGAGGCCATGCGCACGGAGTGAGGGAAAGGGCCGCCCGACATCGTGGACAAGGCGAAGGTCAAGCGCGAGATCCAGGGCTGGGTCATCACCATCCTCGCCGTGCTCGTCTTCCGGACGGTGCTCTACGAGGCGGTCTACATCCCCTCGGGCTCCATGATCCCGACGCTCCAGATCGGCGACTACGTGGTGGTGGAGAAATGGGCCTACGGGCTCCGCCTGCCATTCACTGATCGTGCACAGTTCCAGTGGGCCTCCCCGAAGCGGGGCGACATCGTGGTGCTGCTCGCGCCTCCCGGGAACCCGCGGAACGACGACCTCATCAAGCGGGTGGTGGGCGTGGGCGGCGACACGGTCGAGGTCAAGAACGGGGCGCTCTGGCTGAACGGGAAGCCGGTGCCCCGCCACCCCGTGGACGGGCCCTGCACCTACGAGAACCGGCTGGAAGGCGGCCCCTGGCGCACCGAGCGGTGCACGGCGGCCGAGGAGCAGCTGGACGGGCACCACTACCTCACCTACTGCACGCCGGGAGTGGAGTGCGGCGACATCCCGCCCACCCTCGTGCCCCCCGGGACGGTCTTCCTCGTCGGCGACCACCGCGACCACAGCGCGGACAGCCGCGTCTTCGGACCGGTGCCGGTGGACCGCGTCAAGGGGCGGGCGTGGAACGCGCTCTTCTCGTGGGGGCCGGGCGGGATACGGACGAACCGCATCGCGCACGACGTCTCGCACTGAGACTCCCGCACGAAGGGTCCCCGTTCGCCTCGCCCGCGGCTACGCCCGTCCGCGGACCGCGAGCACCCGCGCGGGGAGCGTGAACGCGCCAGGCGGGCTGCCCAGGATCTCCCGGCATGCGTCCCGGATCTCCGCGCGCCGATCCTGCGGTTGCCGGACCAGGTAGGAACCGGCCGGACCGATCCCGAACGCGAAGGGCTCCCAGAAGTCGTCGACGTCCGCGTAGCGGGCCTCGAGGTCGATCCGGT
>DAIEMM010000191.1 GCA_027349605.1 Anaeromyxobacteraceae bacterium | reverse complement strand
GATCATGCGCTACGAACGGCACGTCTTCGTCTGCGAGAACCGCCGCCCCGCCGGCCACCCCCGGGGCTGCTGCGCCGACAGGGGCGGCACCGCGGTGAAGGACGCGCTCAAGGCCGAGCTGAAGGCCCGCGGCCTGCAGTTCCGCATCCGCGCCAACTCGGCCGGTTGCCTCGACGCCTGCGAGAGCGGCGCGGCGATGGTGGTCTACCCCGAGGGCGTCTGGTACGGCCGGGTCACCCCGGCCGACGTCCCGGAGATCGTGGAGCGCCACCTCGTGGGCGGCGAGCCGGTGGAGCGGCTGCGGATCCGGGAGTTCCCCGGCAAGGCGGGCGGGTCCTAGTTGAGCAGCGACCTGCGCCCACCCAGCTCGCGCAGGAGCGCCCGGCCCTCCTCCACGTCGGACGCGCGCGGGTTGCCCTGCACGTAGGCCTCGAGGTCGCGCGCCGCCGCCGCCGTGCCCCCGAGCCGCGCCGAGACCAGCCCGCGGTCGCGACGCTCCTCGAGGTCGCCGGGGGTGATCTGCAGCAGGCGGTCCACCACCCAGAGCGTGCGCACGTCGTCGCTCCGCTCCACGTAGATGCGCTTCAGGTTGTGGAGGAGGCGGGTGAGGATGTGGCGCGAGTCCACCGGGTCGAGGAGCGACTTGTCGAACGGGCGCCCGTGGAGGACGGCGCGGAAGCGTGCCGTGCATTCGTCGCTGCCCAGCAGCTCCCACCCGTTGAAGGCGTCGATGAACACCTCTCCCGGGAGCCCGGTCTGCGCCGGGCACCTCACCAGGAAGTGCCCGGGGAAGCCCACTCCCTGGAGCTCCACCCCGAGACGCCGGGCCACCTCGATGGTGAGCAGGGAGAGCGTGATGGGAATTCCCAGCTTCCTCTCGAGCACCTCGTTCAGGAACGAGTTGCGGGGGTCGTAGTACTCCTTCTCGTTGCCCTGGAAGCCCTCGTCGCGGAGGACCGCCCGCATGGCCTGGAGCACCTTGATGGGAGGCCGGAGGTCGCCGACCCGCTCGCCGACCCGCACGGCGAGGGCGTCGAGCATGGCCAGGGCCGGAGCGGGGTCGAGGCCGGGGTACTCCTCGGCGGCGATCGCCAGCGCCGCCTCGTCCAGCGGGATCCTGGGGAGCTCGAGGAGAGCGGCGAAGCGCGCGCGCGCCGATGTGAATGCCTTCGTCATCCGGTCACCCGGGCCGCCACTTCCTCGTGGTAGCCGCGCTCGGCCCTCGCCAGCTCCACGACCTGCGCGGCGACCTCCACCGAGGCCCCCGCGCCGGGTCTTCCCGACAGATCCTTGAACGAGTTTGCCAGCCGAGTCCAGCCGGCGGCGATCGCCTCCATGCGGGCCGGGAGGCCCAGCGCCCCCACCCCGGGGTGGTGACGTGCCGCCTCGGCGAGGAATCGCGCGTAGAGCAGCCGGAAATTGCCGCCTCCGGTGCCCCGCCTCTCGATGCACTGGTAGGCGAAGCGGAAGCACCAGGCCCGGTCGGCCTCGTCGCGCGCGAGCTCGTGCCAGCGAGGGACCTCGGCGGCGAAGCGCTCCATCGCAGACACTCCCACGTGGCCGTCCTGGGGGAGGAGCATCTGCCGGGACTGCCGGCGGAGCGCGTCGGCCACGGCCTCGCGCCACCGCACCGGCGCGCGCGGGGCATCGACCTCCATCCACTGCCTGCCCGTGAATCCGAGCGGCTGTCCCTCGGACGCGCGGGCGCGCTCCAGGTCGGAGAGGGCGACCTCCTGCAGTTTCTCCCGCTCGGTGTCGGCGAGGAACGCCACTCCCCTGCCCTCGTCGTACCCGGCCAGCAGGACGCGGTGGCCGTTGAAGGGGGACGAGGTCTGCCAGTAGGGCAGGAAGCGCAGGTCGGTGGAGAGGATGGGGGCGAAACCGCGGTGGATGGCGTCGCGGACGGCGGACCAGGCGAGCGCAGGGTCGTTCTCGGTCCGGACGGCGACCGGCGCCCCCAGCACCTCGCAGGCGGTCTCCTCGAGGGTCCACGGCCGCCCGAGGATGATGCGCGTGGGGGAGAGCACCGGTGAGTCGAGGTAGAAGAACCCGAGGCCCGCGCCCAGGCCGAAGGCCATGGCCTCGGTGATGTCGAGGCCCCGGGCGCGGAGGGCGTCGGCGAGGGCGGTCGATCCGCAGTGGACGCCGGGGCGGTGGGTGAAGCCGGGGAGGAGCACGAGGCCGAACATAGGGGATGCCTCCCGGCCCCGCCAACCGGCCTTTTCCGGAGGAATCCCGGATCGTTCCTCGGGCGTTGACATCCCCGCCCGCCGCGTCTAGTCTCCCCGCCCTGCCATTCCCCAGTAGCTCAGTTGGCAGAGCAGATGACTGTTAATCATCGGGTCCGTGGTTCAAGTCCACGCTGGGGAGCCAATAAAGACGGGCCTTCCGTGACGAAAGCGGAAGGCCCGTTTCCTTTACCGGGACGCATGCGGGACGTATTCTGGGCTGGCGGCGCGATGTGCCGGCGTTGTCGCACCGCCCACCTCAAGACCACCGAGGCGTACCTCCGGGTGGTGAGGTCGATGAAGGGCGACGCGAAGAAGTTCGCGCCGGTGTAGCGCCCTCGCCGGCCCTCACTTCACCGCCAACCGGGCATGCAGCGCCTTCGCGTCGGCGAGCAAGGGGAGATCCGGGTCGGCGTTGGCCCAAAGGCGCAACATCTCGTCGTTCCGCTCGCGGGCCTTCGCGAGGTCGCCGAGCTTCTCGTGGCAAAGGGCCAGGGAGTGCAGCATCAACGGAAGGTACGAAAGCCGGTCGTCCTCCAGATCAAACTTCACGTGAACGGCCCGCTCGTAGGATTCGATGGCGCCCGCGCAATCCCCCCTCGCGCGGAGGTAGTGGCCGCGGATGATCCTCGCGGAGATCAGCCAAGAGGTACCGGAATGCTCGGCCGCCTGGGCGAGCGCCCGGAGCGCCGCCTCGGGCGGTCCCTCGTGTGCGGTGGCGATGGCCGTCAT
>DAIEMM010000172.1 GCA_027349605.1 Anaeromyxobacteraceae bacterium | reverse complement strand
CTTCGGCTGCGTCGTGGCAGGGCTCTACGCGCTGCGCATCGCCTTCGACCTCTGGCCCACCCGGCGCGCCGACGCCGCCTGGGCGGTGGCCATCGTGCCCGTCGGCTTCGTGCTCGCCGCGGTGCTGGTCCTCCCCACCCTCGAGCTCTCCCGGATGGGGCCTCGCGCGGTCGTGGTGGACTACTCCTTCGTCACCAGCTGGAGATGGCCGGACGCCTGGGGGCTCGCGCTCTACGTGCTGCCGCACGCCTATGGCGACGGTCGCTGGGGCCTGAACCTGTGGGAGGCCTCGGGGTACGTGGGGATCCCGGCCTTGGCGCTCTCGGTGGCCGCCCCGGCGCGGCGGCGGGGCGTGGTCCTCTTCGCCGTGCTGGCGCTGCTCGGCCCCTGGCTCGCGCTGGGGGAGAAGGCGCCGCTCCAGCTTCACTGGTTGTTCTACGAGCTCCTCCCCGGGTACGGGAGCTTCCGGGTGCCCACCCGCGGACTCGTGGTCACCGCCTTCGCGATGGCGCTGCTCGCCGCCGAGGGGCTGGAGGCGCTGCGGCTCGAGCCGACGCGGGCCCGGCTGGCCCGGAGCCTGGGCGTCCTCGCCGCCGTCGCCGCGCTGGCGCTCCTCCTCCCCCGCCTGCCCGGCTTCCCCTTCGACCCCGCCTCGACCCGGAAGACGGCCTGGTTCACCCTGATGATGGCCGGGCTCGGCGCGCTCTGGCTGGCCGCGGTCTGGCGGGGGCTCCGGGGAGCCGTGGCCGGGGCGGCCATCGTGGCGCTGGCCTTCTACGACCCCTGGTACCTCTTCTCCCGGTTCAACGACGTGTCGCCTGCGGAGAGCGAGCGTCCGGCGCTCCGCGACTTCGCTCCGTTCGTGCCGGCGGCCCCGGCGCCGCGCCGCCTGGGCGTGATCGCCAAGTGGGGCGCCTCCATCAACTCGCCGCTGCGCAACGGGTGGGAAGGCACGATGGGCTACGGCCCCATGTCCATCTCCCGCGTCCGCGAGCTCCTGGAGGGAACCCGCCGGGACGAGGTGGTGCGCCTCGGTGCCATGGACGGGGACGCCACCTTCCCCGCGGCGAATCCCACCTCGCCGCTCTGGCCGCTCCTCGCCACGCCCATCGTGGTCTCCGACCGTCCCCAGCCCGGCCTGGTGCAGTTCTTCGCCGGGAAGCGGGAGTGGGAGAACCGGCTGATCGGGTTCCGGGCGCCGGCGCTGCCGCGGGTGTTCTGGACCGGATCGTGGGAGGTGGCGCCCGACTCCGAGGTCACGGGGCCGCTCCTCCGCGCCGCGAAGGGGGACGTGGCGGTGCTCGCCGAGCCGCCGGCCGGGCTTCCTCCGCCGGGGACGCCGGAGGGGCCGGTGGCCGCCGAGCGCGTCCGCGTCGACGGACCTTCGCTCACCGCGACGGTGGTGGCGCCCCGCGACGGGCTGGCGGTGATCCTCGACCCCTTCTATCCGGGCTGGACGGCGACGGTGGACGGCAGGCCCGCGCCGATCCTCCGCGCCGACTTCGCCTTCCAGGCGGTACCGGTCACCGCCGGCACGCACGAGCTCCGCCTCGCCTACCGCAATCGCTGGGTGACGCTCGGCGCCGCCGTCTCCGCGGGGACGCTCCTGCTGCTCGTCGGCTTGCTCGCCCTCCGCAGCCGGCGGGTCCGGCGCGGCCCCGCCGCGTCATCGGCGGGTGCCTGAAGGGGGTTCGGGATGCCCCCTCCCGGCCTGCGTCACGCCTGGCCCGCATCGGCGTCGTCCGCGGCAAGCGCCGGGACGATCCGCCGACGCAGGGTCGCCGTGGCAATTCCGGCCAGCACGGCCATCCCCGCAATCGCCAGCATCAAGAGCGCCCAGGAGTCCCCGGACAGGGTCTCGAACCTCCGGTAGTCGCCGCGACCCAGGGAGGAGATGCGAACCGCCAGGGCGCCGATCGCGCCGCGCGCCGCCACGACCGCCAGCAGGGCCAGGACGACCCAGGCGAGTGGCCGGACGAACCACACGGTCGCGACCCCGAAGCAGAGCAGGAGGAACGGGGCGAGGAGCCCGATCCCGAGGTCACCCTGAACGGCCAGGATCGGGATCGTCGCCGCGATCACGAGAATCGTGCGCCCCAGGTAGGCGGGGAGCGGGGAGCGCGGGCACCGAGCCGCCGTCCCGCTCCGGGCCATGTGGCCCCGCACCGCATCCCAGGCCCGGTCGAAGTCCTTCGGAAGGCAGTAGACCCGGAGCAACGTCCGCCAGCCGTTCTGCAGCGCGATGCTCGACGTCGAGCGCTCGGGGACGGCGCGAAACGCACCCGCCCAGCGCAGGATCCGCCGTTCTCCTTCCATGGCCAGCAGGCCGCTGCCGGCGGCAGCACCGCTCCCGAGGACCAGCCCGACCCAGAACGCGCCCCGATTCCCCGCCCGCGCCACCGGATCCACGACCGACATGTGGATGCCCTCGCCGTCGACCACGTAGCGGGTCCGCAGCTTGCCCCGAAACAGGAGCGCCGCCACGGCCAGGCCGGCCAGGAAGAGCGCGGCGCCGATCCCGAGGAGGAGCACCGCCACCCGGGGCACGAGCTTCCACTCCCCCTGCACGCCGAGCAGCAGGCCGACCAGCAGCGCCACCAGGAACGCCCCGCCGAGGATCGCGCGCGCGAGCCCGTCGATGGTGTGCCGGTTGGCGAGGAGTGGGACCTCGAACTCCCACTCCATCGATCGGCCGCCGGCCCCCTCCTCCGTCTTCATGTCGTTCCTCCCGGGGCAAGAGCCTCAGCCCCGCCCGAGCTCCCCGATGATGGTCGAGGCGTGGTCGAGGACCTGCGGGATGCCGTAGCCGCCGGTGAGCTGGCGCATCTCGCGGTCCGCGTGGACGGGGTCGATGGCGCCGGTGCCGACCCGGTCGAGCAGCCCCTGGATCGCCGTCCAGCGCTCCACGAGTTGCTTGCGGCGCGCCTCGGCCTCCCGCGCACCGTCGGGACCGGGTCCGGCGCGGATGGCCCCCGGCCTTCCCAGCCGGTCGAGGAGCTTGGTGCGCAGGTCCTTGGCGGTGCCGCGCGAGGCTTCGTAGAGCCGGGTGTAGACGTCCACCGCCCCGATCTTGCGGTCGTGCATGATGTCCGAGGCCTTGTAGCGGGTGACGTCCCCGGCCTGCCGGATCCACGCCGGGTCGATGGGACCGAGCGTCCGGTCCACCCAGGCCAGATCCTTGTACGCCTCGGGATGGAGCGAGGTGGTGACGTTCTAGAGCGCGTGGCCGGCGTCCCGCCCGGTGACGTCCTTGTAGGCCCGCGCCCACTCCTGCTGCGCCTCCCGCTGCCAGGTGGCCAGGCTGGCGGGCCGGCCGTTCTGGACGAGCGTGATGCCCCCGTCCTCGACCAGCCGGATGTCGAAGTCCATGCCCACGGTGCCGGCGCTGCTCGAGTTGCGGATGGGGAGCAGCCGCTGCGGGTTCCAGGAGCGGCTGGCCATGCGCTCGTGGAATCGGGCCTCGACCTGGTGGTGGATGGCGTCCACCTGGCCGATGAAGGCCTCCTGGAGCGGCGCGTCCGCCTTGTACTTGAGGAAGGCCTTGGCGTGGATGTCGGAGTGGGCGATGGCAGCCTTCTGCTGGGCGGCCCGCTCCAGCGCGCGGACCTCGGCGATGGGGCGGCCGGCGTTCCGGGCCCGGGCGAGCTCGGACATGGAGCGCCGGAAGTCGTCGACCAGCGCCTGCCCCCTCTTCTGCGCCTGCTTGAACTAGGCGCTGGCGAGGAGCTCCTTCACCGTGAGCTTCGCGCCCCTTGCGCCGGCCTGCGCGCCAGGGGCCACGCCCATCTGGGAGAGCTTGCTCTTCACGAAGCCGATGGCCGCGGCGGAGCCGGCCCCGTAGAAGCCGCCCTCCGGATAGGCCTTCATGGCCTCGGCGGCCGCGTAGAGCGGCGCGCTGTAGAAGGCCACCGCCTCCTGCACGGCCCCGGCCGGCCCGCCTTCGACGTAGCCCTCCGCCGAGGAGAGGAGGATCTGGCTCGCGAGGGACGGGGAGGGCGCGCCGAGGCCGCCCACGAGCGTGGTGACGTTGGCGATGAGCTTCACGGTCTCGGCGCGCCGGGAATAGTCCTCGTAGCGGATCGCGTCCTCCTCGTGGCGCGCCGCCTCCCCCTGCCAGTAGCCCTGGACCTGCTTGCCGAGCGCCTCCGCCACCTTCCTCGCCTGGGCCGGATCCATCTTCGCGCGGGCCTCCGGCCCGAGCTGCCGGGCGGCGAAGTCCCGCGCGGCCGCCTGCTGGTCGGACGGCAGGAGCGCCACCAGGCGCGGGATGGCCAGCTGCGCGCGCTGGAAGCTCTCGATGCGCAGCTGGTTCTCGCGGATCCCGGCCACGAACCGGTCGTGGGCCCAGTCGTCGAAGGGGGTCCGGGTCCGCACCGTCTCCCCGGTGCGCACCGAGTCGATGAGGTCCTGCTCCGCCTGCAGGTCGGACCTTCCGTTCAGGATGCGCCACTCGAGCGCCGCGCGGGCCTTCGAGTCGGTGGTGCGGGACAGCTCCTCCTCGTCCCGCTGCACGTTCCTCTGGATGATGACGAGGTTGGCCTCGCGGAACCGGATCTCCTCCTCCTTCTCCCGGTCGACGTGAAAGGGGAAGGCCTGGGTCTTCCGGGCCGCCGCCGAGGCCGCCGCCCCGGCTGCCGCGATCTGGGCCCCGGAGAGCCGGGTCCATGCGTACCGGTAGTGGACGACCCCGCCGAACTCCACGCGGAGGATCACGTCGGCCGCCGTGCCAGGGCGCTTCGCGTCGGTCCAGGCCGACGGGTCGGTGGCCACCGCCCGCATCGGGAGCCGGGACGGCTTCTTGGCGGTCTCGAAGAGGTTCCCGAACTGGGCCTGGTCCCGCAGCTCGAGCGAGGTCGGCCCGGCCTTCCCTCCGCGGGCCACGGGCTCGAGGGCCGCGGGTACGTCCGGCACCACGAGGTCGAAGGCGTCGGACGGGAAGTCCTCCCCGCGCCGGGCGGCGCTGGCGTCGGAGTAGGCGAAGGCCAGCATGTAGGAGGACGGGCGGGGCGACCCGATCCGTAGGTACACCCAGCCGTCGGCGAGCGCCCCGGGAGCGTGCTTCACCGTGATGGCCACGCGTGCCGGCTGCCCGGGCACGATCACCGCGGGCATCGTCCACCGTCCGGAGACGGTGATCCCGTCGGAGCGGGTGTAGTCCGCCGCGCCCTCGGGTCCCTCCCCCTTCACCCGGAAGCTCGGCTGCTGACCGGGCATCTCCCGGTCCTGGAGGACGAGGCACCATCGGCCGCCCTCGTCCGCTCCGGCGATCGCGTTCCGGGTGGCCTGGAGCTGCTCCACGTATGCGGACCGCGCCGCCGCGCGGAGCTTCTGCGGGTCCCGGGCCGCCTCTGCCTCAGACGCCTGCCGGGTCTTCGACGCGGTGTCCACGAGACGCCGCTGCGCGCTGCCGGCGGTCCGGACGTGCAGGTTCACCTGCTCGAGGGCCTGGCGCGTCGCGTTCTCGTCGTCGTAGGCGGCCGCCATCACCGCCTCCTGCCAGGACGCGGACACGTCGTAGAGCGCCCGGGCCTTCACGTCGCGGGCGGCGGCGGCGTCGACCGCGAGCCCGGAGAGCACTTCGGCCCCCGCCGAGGGCTCCGGCGCCGGGAAGGCCGCCACCTCGGCCGCGAGCCGGACCCGGGCCTTCTCTCCGGCGAGGACGCGCACCCCGGCGGCGAGCACTCCGGCGCTGCCCCCCTGCCGGGTTCGCGACAGCTCGCCCACGTCGCCGAGGTCGAGCGGAAGCGGCGCCACGCTGACCAGGATCTCGCCGCTCGCGGCGGCAGCCGGCGACTTCTTCCCGGAGCTTCCCTTGGCGGCGGTCTCCTTCCTTCCCACCGCTCCGGACTTCCCCGCATCGGCCGCCTTCGCCGGTGCGGTGGCCTTCGCCGGCAGTGCCCGCTTCCCCTCGATGGTCCCGGAGTCCGCGTGCCTCCCCTCGTTCGCGAAGGTCCCCGAAAACGTGTTTCCCTTCACGGCGGCCCGGTAGCGCTGGATGGTGCCGACCCCGGTGTCGCGGGAGAGGACGAGCGCCCTGCCGTCGAAGGTCCCGGTCACCTCGCGACGGGTCCCGTCGCGGGTCTCGAGTTCACCGCGGACCGATCGACCGTGCTGCGCCAGCGTGAGCGAAAGGGTCCCGGTTCCCAGCTTTCCCCGGAAGGTGACCTTCCAGGCGCCGGAGACATCCGGGGCCCCGGCGGGGGCGGTGGCAGGGAACAGGGAGCCGGCGAATGCCGCGACGAGGATCCATCGGTGCGCGATCTTCATGGCGCGGGGGATTTTTACATTCCCCGGCCTTGCAACCGGTGCCTCATTCGGGTCGTCGCCGGCGGTCGGCGGCACGTTCACCGCCGCCGCGGCGGCGCGAGCAGGAGATGCACGTTCTCCCGCTCCCAGGCGGCGGCGCGCGCGTGCTCGGGGAAGGCCCGCTCCTGGCGCCGGAACTCCCGGCCGTGGATGCTCCGCCGCC
>DAIEMM010000151.1 GCA_027349605.1 Anaeromyxobacteraceae bacterium | reverse complement strand
AGAAGGGCTCGCCGGCCCGGGCGAGCACGTCGGGCGCCATCCCGGCGCCGGTGTCCTGGACCTCCACCGCGATGCCCCGGTCGACACATCGGGCGCGGAGGGCCACCTCGTTCCCGGAGGGGGTGGCCTGCAGGGCGTTCGTCAGGATCACCCGGAGCGCGCGCTCCATCCCGCGCGCCGGACCGCGGACGCGGACGTCCCCGCAGGCCAGGTCGGCACGGACGCGCTCCCGTCCGGGGAGCCCCTCGAGCGCGCCCTCCACCCATCGATCCACCGAGACCTCCACGATCGGCTCGCCGGCGTTCTCGCCGGCGCGGGCCGACATCTGCTGGAGGATCCCCTTGCAGCGATCCACCTGCGTCCGGATGAGCCGGAGGTCCTCGAGCGCGCCCGCCGCGGCCCCCGCCCGGGAGAGCTCGCGATCCAGCTCCTTGGAGGCGATGGCGATGGCCGCGAGCGGGGTGGCCAGCTCGTGGGCCGCCCCCGCCGCCAGCGTGACCAGGGAGGCCAGCTTGGCGCGCTGCTCGGCGAGGCGTCGCTCGCGGGCCAGCTCCTCGTCCCGGTCCGCCAGCGCGCGCGACACGCGCTGGACGATGAGCACGATGACGAAGGCGGCGACGGCCACCGCCACCAGCATCCCGTACAGGTGCACGGCCATCATGGCCTCGTGCTCCTGCACGCCGAAGGGAGCCCACTGCTGCAGGGGGAAGAGGGCGCCGAAGGCGAGGATGCTGAAGACGGCCTGGGGCCACGACCACCGCGGAGGGAGCAGCACCGCCGCCAGGGCCACGTTCACGATGTAGAGGGTCGAGAACGGGTTGAAGTGACCGCCCGAGAGGTGCAGCAGGCCGGTGAGCACCGCGGTGTCGAGCAGCATGACCCCGGCCAGGAAGGCGTCCGAGACGAGCGGATCGCGGCGCAGCCAGGCTTGCAGGGCGAGGTTCACCGCGATGGCGAATCCCACCAGCACGGCCAGCGGAGCGAGGGGCAGCTCCATGAGGCCGGCCGCCTGGACCCCGACGATGGCCGCCGACTCCCCCAGGATGGCGATCCAGTGGAGCTTGACCAGCCACTCGAGCTTGATGCGCCCGGGCTCGGAGACGAGGTCGTGGGGGCGGTCGGACACGGATCGGACATTCTCGCAGACGCCGGCACCTTCGAGAAAGAGCGCATTTGTCGCACCCGCCCCCGGTTTCGCTCTGGTATCGTCCCCCCTCCCAGGAGGGTCCCCCTTTGCGCATCGTCTCGGCCGCCGAGGCCGTCTCCACCATCCAGTCCGGCAACCGGGTCTTCATCCACAGCGTCGCCGCGGCCCCCCGTCGCCTCATCGAGGCCATGACGGCGCGCGCGGGCGACCTCCGGGTCGTGGAGATCGTCCAGCTGCACACCGAGGGCGATGCGCCCTACGCCGCCCCGGGCGTCTCCCGGAGCTTCCGGGTGAACTCGGTGTTCGTGGGCCCCAACCTCCGCGACGCCGTCCAGGAGGGGCGCGCCGACTACCTCCCGGTCTTCCTGTCGGAGGTGCCCAAGCTCTTCCGCTCGGGCCTCCTCCCCCTCGACGTGGCGCTCGTCCAGGTCTCGCCCCCCGACCGGCACGGCTTCTGCTCGCTGGGCGTCTCGGTCGACGCCACCCGGGCCGCCGTCGAGACCGCGCGGACCGTGATCGCCCAGGTGAACCGCAACATGCCCCGCACCCACGGGGACGGCCTCATCCACGTGGACGACATCGAGTTCGGCGTGGAGGGCGACGACCCGCTGCCCGAGGCCCACCATCCGTCGATGTCCCCCGTGGACCAGGCGGTGGGGCGGCACTGCGCCGAGCTGGTGGAGGACGGCGCCACGCTGCAGCTCGGCATCGGGACCATCCCCGACGCGACGCTGGCGGCCCTGAGCGGGCACCACCGGCTGGGCATCCACACCGAGATGCTCTCGGACGGGGTCGTCGACCTGGTCGAGAGGGGCGTGGTGACGGGCGAGCTGAAGCGGGTCCACCCGGGGAAGATCGTGGCGGGCTTCGCGCTCGGGACCCGGCGCCTCTACGACTTCATGGACGACAACCCGCTCGTCCAGATGCTCGACATCGCGTACGTGAACGACCCCGAGGTCATCCGGCGCAACCCGCGCGTCACCGCCATCAACAGCGCGCTGGAGGTGGACATCACCGGGCAGGTCTGCGCCGACTCCATCGGCGAGCGGCTCTACTCCGGCGTGGGCGGCCAGATGGACTTCATCCGTGCCGCGGCGCTGTCCGACGGCGGCAAGCCCATCATCGCGCTTCCGTCGATCACCTCCGGCGGCCTGTCGCGCATCGTCTCCCAGCTCAAGCCCGGCGCCGGCGTCGTCACCACCCGTGCACACGTGCACTTCGTGGTCACCGAGCACGGCATCGCCGACCTCTTCGGCAAGAACCTGCGCCAGCGGGCCGAGGCCCTCATCGCCGTCGCCGACCCGCGCCACCGCGACGGGCTCACCACCGAGGCGCGCAGGCGGTTCGGGAGCTGGTGACGGCCGCGGACTAGAACCGCAGCTCCGGCGAGGCCAGGAGCTGGAGCCCGCCGATGAAGGTCCCGTTCATCGAGCCGCCCTCGAGCACCAGGTCGAGCCCGACGCCGAAGCGCGACGCGTTGAAGAACGCGACGCCGACGCCCACCCTCCCGAGGAACCCGAACTTGGCCTCCGGGCCGATGAGGAGGCCGCCTCCGAACCGGAGCCGGGCGGCCGTCTCGTCGGTGGGCGAACCCAGGCGCGCCAGGTAGTCGAGCGTCGGCTCGTAGGTCGTCAGCTTGACCGACTGTTCCACGTCCTGGACCCCGTCGAAGACGGTCTGCTTGATCGTCCCGAACCCGAAGTTGAACCCCACGCTGATCGCGCTCGGCCCGCCCAGGTGGATGTCGATCTGGGGGCCGACCACGAACGGGATGAAGCTCGCGTAGGAGGTGGTCACGCACGACCACCCGTAGCCGCACACGTACCAGTCCGAGTTGTAGAACCCGGCCCCGAGGTTCACGCGGACCACGTTCCCCCACCCCTCGAGCCGCAGGGGCGGAGGCTGCTTGTCGGGGGAGAGGAAGGTGTACTGGGCGGAGGCGGGTGCTGCGGCGGCAAGCGCGGCCGCGACGGCGGCCACGTGGAGGAGTCGGCGCATGGACCCCTTTTACCGCAAGCCCGAACGGGGCGACAGGATCCGGCGTCCGGCCGGGGGCGCTACGCGTGGTGCTGGGAGGGCGCGAGCCTCGGCAACTGGACGCGCAGCGGCTCGAGCTCCTTCTCGCCGCTGACCCGGACCACGCGGTGGCTGGTGGGGTCGCCCAGGACCTTGGCCACGAGGGCCTGGTTGAGGCCGTGGCCGCTCTTGTAGGCGAGGAATCGGCCGATGACCGGCAGCCCGAAGAGCGACAGGTCTCCGATGGCGTCGAGCACCTTGTGGCGGGCGAACTCGTCCGGGAAGCGCAGCCCCTCCGGGTTCAGGATGGAGAACTCGTCCACCACGATGGCGTTCTCGAGGCTGCCGCCCCGGGCCAGGCCGGCCTTCTTCATCATCTCGATGTCGCGCAGGAAGCAGAAGGTGCTGGCGCGCGCCACCTCACGCTCGTAGTTGCGATCGGAGAAGGCGAAGCGGAAGGCCTGGTCGGTGACCAGCGGGTGCTTGAAGTCGACGGTGAACTCGATGGAGAGCGAGTCGGCCGGCTCGAGGCGGGCCAGCTTGTCGCCGTCGCGGACCTCCACGGCCCGCTCCATGAAGATGAACTGCTTCCCGGCACGCTGCTCGGCGACGCCGCCCTCGCGGATGAGGGCCACGAACGGCGCCGAGGAGCCGTCGATGATGGGGATCTCGGGGCCGTCCACCTCGACCCGGCAGTTGTCGATTCCCATGCCGGTCAGCGCGGAGAGGACGTGCTCGACGGTGTGGACGCGGGCCTTGCCGAGGGCGAGGTTGGTGGACAGGGTGGTGTCGGCGACGTGCTCGGAGCGGGCCGGAATCTCGGCGCCGAGGTCCATGCGAACGAAGCGGATGCCGGTGTCGGCGGGGGCCGGGGCGAGCGTCAGCGACGCGGGGCGCCCGGAGTGGAGTCCCACCCCCGAGCAGGTCACGCGCTTCGCCAAGGTTCGCTGGTTCCAGTAGCCCATGTTTTCGATGCCTCCCTCGCTGCCACCATCCCGCCATGCCGCACTGCGTAAAGCCGTAGCGACGTGTTAATGAGCAATAACGATGCCTGGGTGCAGAGGTTCCGGTCCGGATAGGCCCTGAAAGGGTATCGGCCCGATATGACAGGGGTTTAGCCTGAATCGTGCGAGAGAGCCAGTTTTTCGGTGCTTCGCCTGCTGTTGCCCTTGCCGAACGGCCCTGACAGGATTGTCGCGGTTTCGAAAATCGTGATCCCCCTCAAGAACGACATCCCGGTCAACCGGGTCCCTGCCGTGACCTGGGTGCTCCTGGCCGGGAACCTGCTGGCCTTCGCCTGGCAGGCCTGGTTCGCCGTCCGGGTCACGGGCCTGGCCGCCGCACCGGGGCTCTCCTTTGGCGAGGCCGTCCAGAGGTTCGATCAGGGGATCAGCTTCACCGCGCTCATCGGCGGCGCCATTCCCTGGGAGGTGGTCACCTTCCGTGACATCGGCCCGCGCGACCTGGTCCAGCCCCCGTTCACCGTCCTGACGAGCATGTTCCTGCACGGCGGGCTCTTCCACCTGCTCGGAAACATGCTCTTCCTGTGGGTCTTCGGTCCCAACGTCGAGGACGTGCTGGGACGGGTCCGGTACCTGGGCTTCTACCTGGCGAGCGGGATCGCGGCCGCGGCCGCGCAGACGCTGCTCTCGCTGGCCCAGGGCGATCCCCTCATGCCCATGGTCGGCGCGAGCGGCGCCATCGCCGGGGTGATGGCGGCATACATGGTGTTCTTCCCGCGGGCCCGCGTGCTCACGGCCATCCCCATCTTCTTCTTCGTCCGCATCGTGCACCTGCCGGCGGCCTTCTTCATCGGACTGTGGTTCGTGATGCAGCTGCTCTACGCCTTCCTGGGCGGATTCGGATCGGGAGTGGCGTTCTTCGCCCACGTGGGCGGGTTCGTCTTCGGCTGGGTGGTGACGAAGACGCTCGTGATGGCCACGCAGCGGCGGCGAAGCGCCACCTAGTGCCCCGGGCAGGATGCGCCGGAGGCGGCGATCAGAAGAGGGGCTCCTGCTCGCCCCGGGGCCGGTCTCGCCCCAGGTGCGCATAGGCCGGCGGAAGCGCCACCCGGCCGCGCGGGGTGCGCGCCAGGTACCCCTCCCGGACCAGGAACGGCTCGTAGACGTCCTCGATGGTGTCCCGCTCCTCGCCCACCGCGGCGGCGATGGCCTCGATGCCCACCGGGCCTCCGCCGAAGACGTCGACGACGATGGTGAGGATGCGCCGGTCCATGGCGTCGAGGCCGGAGGTGTCGACCTCGAGCCGCTCCAGCGTTCGCTGGACGATGGCCGGGTCGATCCGGCCGTCGCCTTCCACCTGGGCGAAGTCCCTGGCCCGGAGCAGGAGCCGGATGGCGATGCGTGGTGTCCCGCGGGCACGGCGGGCCAGTTCCTCGACGCCGGCCGGGTCGACCGGCAGCGCGAGCTTTCGCGCGGCGCGGACGGCGATCTCCTTGAGATCGGCCGGGGCGTAATAGTCGAGACGTTCCTGGATCGGGAACCGGTCGCGCAGCGGGCTCGCGAGGAGGCCGGTGCGGGTGGTGGCTCCCACCAGCGTGAAGCGCTCGAGCTTCATCTCCATGGTCTGGGCGCCGAGGCCGGCGCCGAGGACCACGTCGAAGCGGTAGTCCTCCATGGCCGGGTAGAGCGCCTCCTCCACGGCAGGGGAGAGCCGGTGGATCTCGTCGATGAAGAGGATGTCGCGGGGCGCGAGCGCCGTGAGCAGCCCGGCCAGGTCGCCCTTCTTCACGAGCGCGGGGCCGCTCGTGACGTGGAGCGCCACGCCCAACTCGGTGGAGAGGATGTGGGCGAGCGAGGTCTTGCCCAGGCCGGGCGGCCCGGAGAGCAGGACGTGGTCGAGCGCCTCGCCGCGCTTCCTCGCCGCCTGGGCGTAGACCCGGAAGTTGTCCACCAGCTTCTTCTGCCCGACGTACTCGTCGAACGTGGCCGGCCGGAGCGACTGCTCGAGCCGCTCCTCGCCTTCCTGTGCCTTCCCCGAAACGTCGCGCGCCGACCGTACCGACATGCGGGTAATGTAGCACTCGTGTCCGACCGGCTCGACGGGCGATTCGTCTTCCTGCGCACGCTGTCGGCCCTCGCCGCCGCTGCGATGGCCGCCGCCTGCGGCCCTCTCGTCCCGTCCGGTTCTCCGGTGCCGCCGGGGCCGGGAACTCCCTGCACGCGTGCGGGGTCCGTCGCCTCCGACACCGTGGTGATCGCGGCGGGCGCCTGCAACCCGTGGTGCATCCACGTCGCGGCCGGCACCGCCGTCACCTTCTTCAATGACGACCCGGCGCTCTACTTCTTCCTGGCCGACCCGCCCCTCGTCTACGAGGACGTCCAGGTCCCGGGATACGCCGGCGCGGTCACCCTGCCCCTCTCCCCCGGAACGGTGACCTGGACCTCCGCGCACCAGCCGGCGGCCACGGTGACCGTGTTCGTGGAGTGAACGGCAAGAGCGCATCCCACAACCCCCGGCCGTCGCGAGGCGAAGCAGTCCGTCGCCGAGGGGGGCGCCCGAGGAGGGAGCACCGCAGGAATACCTAAAGGTATTTCGAGGAGCGGACCGACGAGGCCGCCTCCCGCAGGCAGGAATGCTTCGCCACAGCAGGCTGCGGGGTTGTGGGATGCGCTCTAATCGGGCGGGATCGACCCGTCGGTGAGCGCGCCCAGCTTCTTGCGCGCGTCGTAGGCGGCCACCTTGTAGGTGTCGCCCAGGGTCGGGTAGTTGAAGACCGCCTCGATGAAGTAGCGGTAGGTCCCGCCCAGCGCCATCACCGCCGCGCCCATGTGGACGAGCTCGGCGGCGTTCGGGCCGATGACGTGGATGCCCAGGACCTTGAGGTCCTTCGGCGACACGAGAAGCTTCACCCAGCCCACCGCCTCGCCGATGAGGTTGGCGCGGGCGTTCTCCACGAAGCTGCCCTTTCCCACCACGTAGGGGATGCCCTTCGCCTTGAGCGACTCCTCGGTCTCGCCGACCGAGGAGAGCTCCGGGATGGTGTAGATGCCGGTGGGCAGCACCTCGCCGGAGAGCTGGGTCCGGAAGTCGGTGCCCTCGCAGGCGTAGGTCATGGCCACGCGCCCCTGCTCCATGGAGGTGGAGGCGAGGCCCGGGAAGCCGACCACGTCGCCCGCCGCGTAGATGTGGGGCACCGAGGTCTGGAAGTGCTGGTTCACCTTGAGATAACCGCGCTCGTCGGCCTGGATGCCGGCGTTGGGGAGGTCGAGGCCGTCGGTGTTGCCGATGCGCCCGGCGGCGACGAGCACCTTCTCGGCCACCAGGCGCGATCCGTCCGAGAGGGCGAGCAGCACGTCGCGGTCCCCCGGCTCCACCTTGGTGACGCGGGTGTTGTGCTTGATCTCCACGCCGAACTCGGTCCAGAGCCGCTCGAGCTCGTGGGAGAGCTCGGCGTCGAGGAAGGGCATCACCCGGTCGCGCGAGTCCGCCATGGTGACGTGGACGCCCAGCGCCGCGAAGGCCGAGGTGTACTCCGATCCGGCCACGCCGCCCCCCAGCACCGCGAGCGAGCGGGGAACGCGGTCGAGCATGAGGATCGAGTCGGAGTCGTAGACCCGGCTGTGGTCGATGGGGATGTGAGGCGGGTGGAAGGGGCGGGTGCCGGTGGCGAGCAGGATGACGTCGGCCCGGATCTCCTGGGAGGTGCCGTCCGGGACCGAGACGCGAAGGGTGTGCGGGTCGACGAAGCTGGCCGTGCCCCGGAAGGTCTCGATGGCGTACTGGGAGAACCGGCCGCGAATGCGCTGGTGCTCGCGCGCGGTGACGAGGCCGCGGCGTCCCATGAGCGCCGCCACGGTCATGGTCTCGGCCACCTGCAGGATGAAGCCGTGCACGTCGCGCCGCTTGGACTGCAGGAGCGCGAGGGCCGTCTCGCGCAGCGCCTTGGACGGGATGGTGCCCGTGTTGGCGCAGGCCCCGCCCGGGACCGCTTCCTTCTCGATGACGGCCACCTTCTTGCCCAGGAAGGCGGCGCGGGTGGCGCCACGCTCGCCGGCAGGCCCGCTGCCGACGATGGCGACGTCGAAGTGGAGCATGGTGCGCTTATAATGCACGCCCCGGCACCGATGGAGGAGTTTTCGAACCGTTGAGGAATCCGCCCCGAAATCCCGCGCTAGACGCCATCCCCCGGAACCTCATGGTGGAGCTCGACGAGAAGAAGGCAGCCCTGCGGCGGGCCGGGCGGAAGCTCCACGACTTCGGGCTCGGGGACCCCCGGGAGCCCACGCCGCCGTTCCTGCGGGAAGCCCTGCGGGCCGCGGTTCCGGAGGTGTCGCAGTACCCGAGCCCCCTCGGCACGCCGGCCCTGCGCGGCGCCGTGGCCGGCTACCTGGCGCGCCGCTTCGGGGTGACCGTGGACCCCGACCGGCAGGTGGTCCCCGCCACCGGCGCCAAGGAGGCGATCTTCCACCTCCCGCTCGCCTTCCGGGGCGGACCGCGGCGCAAGGTGATCCTCCCCGACCCCGGCTACCCCACCTACGAGGCCGGGGCGAGGCTCGCCGGCCTCGAGCCGGTG
>DAIEMM010000136.1 GCA_027349605.1 Anaeromyxobacteraceae bacterium | reverse complement strand
CAGGCCCGCGATGTTCGATGGGAAAAGATTCTTACCCGAGACCGGGATCCCCATCTGGAAGAGCGAGCGGAGCAGCACGGTGTTGGAGCTCTGCGAGCCGGACCCGTTCGCGGTCGCGACCTGGAGGGTGACGTCGTTGGTCATCGTGATCGGGTTGCTAACGCACGCTTCCCCGCGTCGCCACCGCGACGGCGAAGCTACCGCGGCGTCACGAAGAGCGTGTGCAGGCTCGCGCCGACCGTGCCGGCCGCGTCGAAGAGACGCGTCTCCACGTATCCCAGGCCGTCCCCCTCGACCGAGGTGGTGGCCGACATGCCCATCCATTCGCCCTCGGGCAGGCGCCGGAGCACCACGTTCAGGTCCACCGGCACGAAGGTGTGGGTCTCGAGGGGAAGCACCCAGCTCACGCCGTTGGCCGAGTCGACCATGGCGATCATCCGGCACAGCCCGGAGAAGGGCTGGCCCTCGACGAGGGGGATCCGGCACCGGGTCCACACCGTGGCCGGCCCCGGCTCGGCGAAGTGACCCTCCGTGAAGCGCCACTCCAGCGCCTCGCCGTAGGGGAACGTCGGCAGGCCGGGGAAGAAGCCCTGCGGCTGCGGCGGCGGGAGCGGGGGGGCCGGCTCCCGGGGCCCGGCCTCGGGGCTCCGTCCGGGCTCGGCCTGGAGCTGCCAGGCCAGCGCGCGCATGGCCTCCCGGCCGTTCACCTCGGCACGTGCGGAGAGGAGCTGGATGCGCTTCCCGGGGCGCTCCACCGCCGCGGCGATCCGCATCTCCCCCACCTCCACCGGGCCGAGCAGCTCCACCGAGAGGCGGGCGATGCGCGCGCCGGGGCGGGGGGAGAGCCGCTCGAGCACGTGGGCGAGGAGCGCGGACGGCGGCCCGCCGTGCTGGAGCTCCGGCGACCAGGGGCCGACCGTCGCCCGCGTGGCCCGGTAGCGGCCGCCGCCGAGCGGCTCGTAGAAGGCGGTCTCGCCGCTCATCTCCCCTCCAGCGCGCGGGCGATGGCGTCCCGGGCCGCCTCCCGCAGGGCGGTCGAGGTGGCGCAGCTAGAGGGGTCGATGGGCTCGAGCACCTGGACCACGGCCTTCATCCGGTTCCGCAGGACGAAGCCGTGCTTGGGCAAGGTCTCGTGCGTCCCCGACAGGGCCACCGGGATGACGGGCACGCCGGTCTCCCGCGCGAGGCGGAAGGCGCCGTCCTTGAAGGCCTGCAGCTTCCCGTCCTCCGAGCGCGTGCCCTCGGGGAAGAAGAGCACGGGGCTGCCCTCGCGGAGCAGCTCCCGGCAGCGGGCCATCATCCGGCGCGCCGAGTCCGCCGCGCCGCGCTCGACGGGGACGTAGCCGTTCAGCACCATGTTCCAGCCCAGGAAGGGGATGCGGAAGTTGGACGCCTTGGAGACCCACTTGAAGGGCCGGAGGAGGCCGTGGAGGACCAGGATGTCGACGACCGAGAGGTGGTTCACCACGATGACCGCCGGGCCGCGCCAGGGAAGACGGTCGCGCCCCACGATCCGGCACCGCCAGATCGGGTTCGCGAGCACGTAGAAGTAGGCCCACCAGCAGGTGAAGAGGTGCAGCAGCACGCGCCTCCGGTCGAACGGAGCGGTGACGACGCGGATCACGAGGGCCAGCGCGGTGGAGATGGGCAGGGTGAGCGCGAAGAAGGCCCAGTAGAGGATCGAGAACGCGGCCAGCATCACCCGGTCCCCTTCTCCGACGCGTTCGTGATCTCGTCGAGGATGCGGTAGAGCCCGTGCTTGGGCAGCCGGGTGAAGCCCGACCACGCGGCCCCGGCCAGCGTCCCGTCCTCCAGCCAGTCGGAGAGCCACTGCCAGGCCGCCCCCGGATCCCGCTGGACCAAGCCGGCGCCGCTCTCGCGCGCCCAGCGCCGGTTGTAGCGCTCGTGGACGCCGACCGGCCGGGCGAAGACGAGCGGCAGCCCCAGCGCCGCGTAGAAGGAGAGCTCGGACGGCTTGGTCCAGAGGGCGTCGGTCCGCGCCATGAGGGCGTCGAAGCGCTCGAAGTACTCCTCGAGCGAGCCGGCGCGGAGGATCTCGAGCCCCTGGCCCAGCGACCCCTCGAGCCCGGCGAGCTGGATCTCCTCCCGGAAGCGGGCCTCGACGGCGGTGCGGACGCCGGCGACGAGCACGAGCCGGAGCTTCCCCTCCTCGATGGGACCGCGCATCCCGGGAAGGAACTGCTGGGCCAGCTCGGCCTGGGCCCCCGCGCCGCCCACCGCGAAGGTGAGCGTGGGGGGACTCCCCTCCTCGCCGGCGGGGAGCGGGCCGAGGAACTGCGCCAGCTCCTCGCGGTAGTCGCGGCGGAAGGTCCCGGCCGGGTCGAGCCGGACGAGCCGCTCCGCCAGGTTGCGCCGGAGCACGGGGAGATCGCGGCCGCCCACGAGCTCGTGGGGCAGCGGGAAGCCGGTGAAGGAGACCTTGTCCTCGGGCACGCCGTAGCTCCGGAGCCTCCGCCCCGCCCGCGGGCTGGGGACGAGGTAGCGGATCCCGGTGTGGGCGGCGTCGAGCGGGGCCCAGACGCGGTTGATGTCACTGTCCGTGACGACGCACCAGACCTTCTCGAGCCCGGCCGCGTCGGCGGCGATGGCCGGCGAGTAGAACGTGGTGACGAGCGCCGCCCCGGTCTCGCGCAGGCGGGCCACCAGCCCCTTTCCGAGCTCGCGCCGCACCATGCGGTCGAGCGCGGCCACGCCCCGGGTGGGCGCGGAGAGGTCGCGGTACGGGTGCAGGTGGGGGATGTCGGTGACCGAGTCGAGCGCCCAGCGGAACGGGCGCCCCAGGTAGGGGACCTGCGAGGCCCGGCTGGTCCACTCGTAGGCCGTGCGGACCCGCTGCCAGACCTTCAGCTCGTCCGGACCCACGAGCGGCGGCCGGTCCACCAGGGTGATCTCCACCCCCAGGGCCCGGGCGATGGGACGCGCGGCGCGCAGGTGGCCGTACCCCATGTCCACGGCCACCACGAGCGGCTTCACGCCGGGGACCTCGGGCGTCGGGGCGGGGGGAATCTCCATGGCGTCCGGGATGACTCTATCGGGAGGCGCCGGGGGGCGCGAGCCGGGTTCCGGGAAGGACCCGGAGGCGATGGCCCCGCCAGTCGACGGTGCGCCGGAAGAAGCCCTCGATCCAGGCCAGGCCGAGGAGGAGGTCCTTGACCGGCACGCGCAGCAGCTGGGCAGGGCGGAACCCGACGGGGCGGAGCGCCGCTCCGGCGGCCCCGTCGAGGAGCGCGCGGGCGCCGGCCACCGAGAGCCATGCCGCGACGGTCCACGGGGCCGGGGCGACGGCCAGCGCCAGGGTGGCGAACAGCACCGGGTTGTGGATGACCTGGGCGGCGTAGAGCCACGGGCCCACCAGCGCATGCTGCAGGACGGCCCAGCGCCGGGCGCGATGGAAGAACTGCACCGCGGTCCGCTCCTGGACCACGTTCTGCACGGGCATCGACGCGAGCTCGACGCGCTTCCCGAGCAGCAGGGGCACCATCTGCCCGATGACGAAGTCCTCGGCGAGGAGGTCCTTCACCGGCTCGAGCCCGCCCATCGCGGCCAGGTCCCGTGCCCGGAGCGCCATCGACTTGCCCATCACCACGTCCCGGCCGGCGATGGCCTTCGCGGCGGCGATGCCCGGGGCCACCCCGCCCGCCAGGTGCAGGTTCTCGAGGAGCGCGCCCTCGCTCCGCTCGCCCAGGCCGGCGATGAGATGGGTGACGAGGCCGACCTCGGGGTCCTCGAGCCGGGCGGCGATCTCGGAGAGATAGCCGGGCCCGACCCGGACGTTCGAGTCGGAGATGACGAGGATCTCGTGGCGGGCCGAGGCGACGAGCGACGCCAGCTGGCTGACCTTGGGGTTCATGCCCAGGCCGGGCCCCTGGATCACCACCCGGAAACGCCCCGGCCAGCGAACGGCAGCGGCGTGCGCCAGCGGCGCGGCGGGGTCGGCCTCGTCGTGGAGCCCGAGCAGCACCTCCCAGTCGGGCCAGTCCTGCGCGGCGAAGGAGGCCAGGTTGGCG
>DAIEMM010000107.1 GCA_027349605.1 Anaeromyxobacteraceae bacterium | reverse complement strand
GACCACGGGCTCGATCGACGGGAAGCGCGCGCGGACCCGGTCGGCGAGCGGGCGAGCGCGGGCGATCGCCTGATCGAGGCTCCCCTGCACCGCGACGAGGAACGGACCCCGGAGCGCGGCGGAGGGAGCGGCGGGGGCGGTCTTCGTGGGCTCGGGCACGACGTGGCGGCTCCTGTGCGGCGGACTCCGCGGATCCTCTCACGAACGGCCGGACCGACCCAGCGTCGACCCGGCGGCGCTTGACCCCGAGGGGGCTTCGGGCGATCCTCCGCCGCCTCATGCAGAGCCGCCCCTCCCTCCTGCTCGCCCTCGGCCTGGCCCTGGCGCTCGGCGCCGCAGGCTGCAGCTCGCCCTGCCAGGACCTGGGCGACCGGATCTGCCAGTGCGAGGCCGAGGGGCAGATCCGCAACAACTGCAAGACCAACGTGAAGGCGCGGGTGAAGGCGGCCGCTCCCAACGCCTCCGAGGAGGACGCCTGCACGGCCATCCTGGCGACCTGTCCGGATCCCAACGGTGACGTGAACGCCTGCGCCTACATGCTCAACACCTGCCCTGGCAGGGTGGCCTGAGGTCTCGCCATCCCGGCCCCGGGTGGCGGCGACGGGTGCACCACCGTCACGCCCACGTCCCCGCTCGACGGGGCCCCGTCCCTGTAGGAGCCCCGGCGCCGTCAGGCGTCGAAGCGCCCCGCGATCCGCTCCCCGCAGTTCCGGCAGGTCCCGCCCGGGCCGAGCCGGTTCCCGCGCACGGTGTTCCAGTCCCGCAGCAGGACCGCCTTGCCGCAGCGCGGGCAGCAGGTGGTCTGCCCCTCGGGGTCGTGGACGTTCCCCGTGTAGACGTGGCGCAACCCCACCTCGCGCGCGATGCGGCGGGCCCGGGTCAGCGTCTCGGGGGGCGTGGGCGGCCGGTCCATCATCTTCCACGCGGGGTGAAAGGCGGAGAAGTGGAGGGGCACGTCCGGGCCCATCCGCGCGACCAGCCACTCGGCCAGGCGGCGGGTCTCCCCCGGGTCGTCGTTCAGCCCCGGGATGAGCAGGTTCGTCACCTCGGTCCAGACCCGGCCCTCGCGGGCCAGCCACTCGAGGGTCTCGAGGACCGGCGCCAGGTGGGAGAGCGTCACCTTCGCGTAGAACTCCTCGGTGAAGGACTTGAGGTCCACGTTGGTGGCGTCCATCCAGGAGAAGATCTCCTCGCGGGCCTTCTCCTCCACGTAGCCGGAGGTGACGAAGATGGTGCGGATCCCGCGCGTCCGGGCCTCCCGGGCCACGTCGATGGCCCACTCGGCCCAGATGATCGGATCGTTGTAGGTGAAGGCGATGGACGGGCACCCGGCCGCCACGGCGAGATCCACCACCTGCCGCGGAGTGCGGGTCGGGAGGTCCCGCCCCGAGGCCCGGGCCTTCGAGATGTTCCAGTTCTGGCAGAAGCGGCAGCCCAGGTTGCAGCCCACGGTGCCGAAGGAGAGGACCTCGGTGCCGGGCAGGAAGTGGTAGAGCGGCTTCTTCTCGACGGGGTCGACCGCGTAGCCGGTGCTCTTCCCGTAGGCGAGCAGGACCATCGCGCCGCCCCGGTTCTCCCGGACGGAGCAGAAGCCGGCTTGACCGTCGGCGAGGAGGCACTCCCGGGGGCAGAGCGTGCAGCGGAGCCGACCATCCTCCTCCCGCTCGAAGAAGCGCGCGGGGTGGGCGGGGGCCTGGACGGCTGGTTCAGCGAGGGTAGACATCCTTCAGGTATTCTAGATCCGTGACGCGCCGGGGGAGCGGGCCCTGCCAGTCCCTCCAGGCCGAGATCTGGATCTCGTGGAGTCTCGAGCCCTTGAGGCGCACCTCGGCAGTGGCCGTGGGACCCGGCCCGTCGCCCCGGAAGAGCCGCTTCTCCTCGGAGATGACCCCGAAGGTGAGGAAGGCTTCGCCGGGGCGGGGCTCGCCGTTCCAGAGGTCGAGCTGGGACGGGCGCTCGGCGGCGGGACCGAAGCGGGTCCAGCCCGCGTAGAAGGCCAGCGCCGCCGCATCCTGGTAGTTCGACGGGTAGACGAACGGGTCGGCGGGCCGGCATCCGGGCGGGTCGCCCACCGCTCCGCAGGCGAGCCCCGCGGCGGCGCGGGCCCGCACCGCGAATTCCTGCCAGCCCCGGAACCGCCGCACCACCTCGCTGCCTGCCGGGATGAGCGTCGGGTTGCGGACCTCCAGGCCGAACCCCACCGCGAAGACCATGCCCAGACCCACGGTCAAGGCGAGCAGCCCCTGCGACCAGGCCGGTCGCAGCCGGGTGAGCTGCACCGCCGCCGCGCCGCAGAGCGCGGGGTAGACGAGCGCGGCCCAGTTGGCCTCCACCGGTCCCCGCAGGGCCGAGACGAAGGTGACGCCGATCGGCACGAGCGTGGCGGTCGCCAGCCGCACCGTGAAGGAGTCGCGGGGCCGCACGAGCCGCCACAGCCCCAGCGGCAACGCCACCGCCCCCGCCCCTCCGAGAAGGCCGCCCAGGTACTCGCCGAAGGACCGCAGGCTCGCCCCGCTTCCCGTCCCGTGCCGCACCTGGAAGAGGATGGCCATCCAGCCGTGCGATGCGTTCCAGAGCAGGTTGGGGAGGAAGACGAGGATCGCCACCGCGCCCCCGAGCCAGGGCCAGGGCGTGCGGAGCTCCCGGCGCAGCTCCGGGTCGAGGAGCACGAGGAGCAGCAGCGCCGGGGCGAGCAGCGCGGCGGAGTACTTGGACAGGAGCGCGAGCCCCACCACCACCCCCGCGGCGATCCACCCCCTCCCGCGCGCGCGCGCCACGAGCCAGGTGGCGCCGGCGTAGGCCGCCTCCACCGGCGCGTCGGGCAGCGCCAGGCCACCGGTGAGCATGAGGATGGGGGAGGTCGCGGCGAGGACCGCGGCCACCGCCGGGACCCGCGGGTCGTCGCTCATCTCCCGGGCGATGAGCGCGGCGAAGACCACCGCCAGCGCGCCGCAGAGGACGAAGAGGATCCGAACGCCGGGCTCGCCGGGGAGGATCGCGCTCGAAGCCCGGATGAGCCAGGCCACCACGGGCGGGTGATCGAAGTAGCCCAGGTCGAGCCGCCGGGACCACATCCAGTAGTAGGCCTCGTCGGCGTAGAGGTCGAGCCCGCGGAAGAGCAGGAAGCGAAAGGCCGCCGCGCCGAGCGCGATGGCCCAGACCGTCTGCATCCCTCCGCGTCTTCCTCGCATGGCCGCGCATCTTACATGGGAGAGGCCGTGCTCGCCCCTTGCCCGGATGGGCGAAACGCCATAGGTATCGGCTTTCCGTTCCAGCGGATGGGGAGCACACGTGACGTTCAGGGAAGCGGTCGAGAAGCGCGTCCTCGTCTTCGACGGGGCCATGGGGACCCAGATCCAGGGGTTCGACCTCAAGGCCTCCGACTTCGGGGGCAAGGAGGGGGCGAACGACCTCCTCACCCTGACCCGCCCCGACCTCGTCGAGGCCATCCACGGCCGCTACTTCGCGGCCGGATGCGACGTGGTGGAGA
>DAIEMM010000105.1 GCA_027349605.1 Anaeromyxobacteraceae bacterium | reverse complement strand
GAAGGTCTGGGGCCGGTACTTCCGGGCGAGGACGAGGTAGCCCATGGTTCACCTCCGGAAAAAAACGAGGAGCCGGCCCACAATCCCCGGGCGCACGGAGGACAGCCTACCGTTGCTCCCTTCCGGGCCTGGCGGGGTTCGACTGAACCCACGTCGCCCGAGGATTCTGGACCGGCTCTTCTCGACTGGCGGAGAGGGTGGGATTTGAACCCACGGTCCACCTTTTGGGCGGACAAACGATTTCCAGTCGTTCACCTTCGGCCGCTCGGTCACCTCTCCAGTACGATTAACCGAATTCGATGCGGAGAGCGTGGGATTCGAACCCACGGTACCGTTACCGGTACACCTGATTTCGAATCAGGCGCCTTCGACCAGCTCGGCCAGCTCTCCGCGGGCGGATCTAACCGATTTCCCCTCCCGAGCCAAGGGCGGAGGAACCGGAATTTTCCCCGGCGGCACCGGAAGTTGCCCGCCGGGACCGGAAGAAGGCCCGCAGCTGCTCCGCGCATTCGTCCGCCCGGAGCCCCCGCTCGACCGGGAACCGGTGGTTCAGCCGCGGGTCGGAGGAGAGGTCCATGAGCGACCCCACCGCTCCCGCCTTCGGGTCAGGCGCGCCGTAGACCAGCCGGTCCACCCGGGCCAGGACCAGCGCGCCGGCGCACATGGCGCAGGGCTCGAGGGTGACGACCAGCGTGACGCCGGTGAGGCGCCAGCGCCCCAGCGTGCGCGCGGCCTCCCGGAGGGCGAGCAGCTCGGCGTGGGCGCAGGGGTCGCGGTCCTCCTCGCGCCGGTTGCGCCCCCGCCCCACCACCTCGCCGCCGTGCACGGCCACCGCTCCCACCGGGACCTCGCCCGCGGCGGCGGCCCCGGCGGCCAGCGCGAGGGCCTCCCGCATGGCGGCGTCGAACGGATGGGTCTCGCTCATGGAACGGGAACCCGGGCAGCCGGCCCGGGCAGGCGCAGCTCGGGGTGGTCGGCGCAGTCGAGCCCGCAGGCCCGGCAGCTCGCGAGGTTGCACTTCGGGGTGATGCGGGCGCCCACCCCGCGCCGTTACTCGCGGGAGAGGAAGGCCTTCTCGAGGCCGTGGTCGAGGAAGTCCCAGGGGAGCCGCTCGTCCTGCCCCACCTCCCGCGTGACGAAGAACTCCGGGTCGTGGGGCCAGCCCGCGAGCGCGCGCTGGACGCTGCCGCCGGTCTCGAGGAGCGCCCGCTCGAGCAGGTCGGCCACGCGCCGGTCGCCGCGGGAGAGGAGCGTCTGCACGTAGGTCTCGCGCGGGCTGAGGAACTCCACCTCGATGCCCTGGGGGCGGAGCCGCCTCTCGAGGATGCGCCGCTTCCCGGCCAGGCAGGCGGCGTCGTGCATGGGCGCCCACTGGAACGGGGTCCAGGGCTTGGGGACGAACGGGTTCACCGACAGCGTGATGCGACCCATGCGGCCGGTGACCTTGGCCCGCGGCTTCATGACCTCGTCGCGGATGCGCAGCGCGATGACGGCCATGCCCTCGACGTCGGCGTCGGTCTCGGTGGGCAGCCCGCACATGAAGTAGAGCTTCACGTGACGCATGCCCTTCGAGAGCGCGGCCTCCGCCGCCTCGACGATCCGGTCGTCGGAGAAGTCCTTGTTCACCACCCGGCGCATGCGGGCGGTCCCGGCCTGGGGCGCGAGGGTGATGGACCGCTCGCCCCCCGCGGCCATGCGTCCGGCCAGCTCCGGGGTGATGGCGTCGACCCGGAGCGACGAGGGGCTGAAGGTGCCGCCCTCCTCGCCGATGAAGCAGGTGAGGGGGTCGAGGCCGGTGTAGTCGCTGGTGTCGGGGCCGACGAGCCCGATGCGCAGCCCCTTCGCGATGCCCTTCCTCACCTCGCCGCGCAGGACCTCGAGGTCCACCTCGCGGTAGGGACGCTGCACGAAGCCGGCGGCGCAGAAGCGGCAGCCCCACAGGCAGCCGCGCGCCACCTCGGTGAGGAAGAGGTCGCCGAACTGGGCGCCCGGGGTGTCGACGACCCGGCTGGTGGAGACGTCCCCGAGGTCGGCCACGTAGAGCCGCTTCACGATTGGTGAAGCCCCGTCCCGGGGCTCGAAGCGGGTCACCCACTGGCCCCCGGCGTCGCGGGTGTCCGAGTACGCCACGTCGTAGAGCGAGGGCACGTAGCTCCCGGGGAGCCTGGCCAGCGAACGCAGCGCCGCGGCGCGCCCGGCCCGCGCCTCCGGCCGGCGCATGGCGCCGAAGAACGCGGGCAGGAGCTCCTCCCCCTCCCCGACCAGGAAGAGGTCGAAGAACGGGGCCAGCGGCTCCGGGTTGATCTGGACGGCGATGCCGCCCGCCACCACGAGCGGGTAGCGCTCGTCCCGGTCGGCGGAGCGGAGGGGGATCCCGGCCCGGCGCAGGACGTCGAGGACGTGGACGTAGTCGTCCTCGAAGGAGAGCGAGAAGGCGATCACGTCGAAGTCGCGCAGCGGCCGTCCGGATTCGACGGTACGGGGCTCCTGCCCGGGCTCCTCCGGGAGGAAGGCCCGCTCGCAGAGGACGTCGCTCTCGGCGTTGGCGATGCGGTAGACCGCGTGGAACCCCAGGTTGGCCATTCCCAGGCGCCAGGCGTTCGGGTACACGAGCGCCACGCCCAGGCGACCCCCTGGGTCCTTCCGGATCGCTCCGCTCTCGACTCCTGGTTGCGTCATCCGCTGCGCTACATAACCCCGGTGTTAGACTCCCGCTTTCCCTCACCGCCCGGAATCCGATGACCCTCGCACTGCCCCTCGCGCTCTCCCTGCTTCTCTCGGCTCCTCCCGCCCCTCCACCGGCCATCGACTGGGCCCGCATCCCCGACACGGTGGGCGTCTCCACCCTCACGCCGGCGCAGAAGGACGTGCTGGCCAGGGTGCTCGCCGACGAGCTCTGCTACTGCGGGTGTCCCCACACCCTGCTCGGCTGTCTCACCGAGCACAAGCAGTGCAGCCACGCCCCGCGGATGGCGGCGCTGGCGGCGCGGCTGGCGGGCATGGGGCTCTCGGCCAACGAGATCCTGAAGACCCTGACCGAGTACTACGCCTCCTTCGACTCGGCCAAGCGGGGGCAGTTCGAGATCCTCGCGCTGGGAACGCCGCTCGGGGATCCCCGGGCGCCGGTCACGTTCCTCGAGTTCGCCGACTTCGAGTGCCCGTTCTGCCAGCAGCTCCGTCCCAAGCTCGAGGCCTTCGTGAAGCAGCACCCGGGCCGGGTGAAGCTCGTCTTCCGCCCCTTCCCCATCCCCGGGCACCCCCACGCCGAGCCCGCCGCCGAGGCCGCCGAGTGGGCCCGCGACCAGGGCATCTTCTGGCCCTTCCACGACGCCCTGTTCGACGACCCCAAGGCGCTCGACACCGAGTCGCTGGTGGCGCTGGCCGACCGGCTGGGCAAGGACGGCGAGTCGCTGCGCAAGGCGCTCGCCGAGCGGAAGTACCGCGACCGGGTGCAGTCCGGCCTCGTCTCGGGGCGGCGAGCCGGCGTGATCGGCACCCCCACGCTGTTCGTGAACGGGCGGCGCCACGTCATCCCGGACTACTCCGACACCGTGCTCGAGTTCATCCTCGAGGACGAGGAGCAGTGGATGAAGAACGGCTGGAAGGACTAGCGAACCACCGCCGATGCGCCGCTTCCTCCTCATCGACGCCCACGGACGGGTGGCCACCCGGGCCGACGACGTCCGGCGCGAGCTGGCCGACCGGGCAGGCACCTTCGAGCTGCTCCCCTCGGCTCCCGATCTCCTGCTCGCGGTGCGCGTCCCGGCCTTCGGCGGGCCCACTCCGGCGCCCGGCGCCACGCTGGCCGGCGACCTGGCCGCCTTCCCGCTCGGGGACTTCCTGGGCTTCGTCCACCAGGCCCGCATGGCGGGTACCCTCACCGTGCTGGCCGGGAGCGGCTCCCGCTCGGTCTCCTTCCGCGACGGGCGCGTGTGCGGCTCGGCCTCCGAGGTGCGCGGAGAGCGGACCTCCGAGGTGGCCGCCCGGCTGGGCTTCCCGGGCGACGGGGCGCTCCCGGTGAGCGAGCGCTGGCGCGTGGCCCGCGAGCAGGTGACGGCCATCTTCCACGCCGTGCTCACGGCGCGCGACGGGGTCTTCTACCTGGTGCAGGGGGAGGACGAGCCGGACGGTCCGGCCCTCTCGCTCGACACCCAGGCCGTGCTCATGGACGCGGTCCGCCGCATCGACGAGATGGAGCACTTCCGAGGGCGCATCCCGGGAGGCGAGGTCTTCCTGCGCCGGAAGGAGCCGCGCGAGGCGGTGGCGCTGGAGGCGGAGGAGGAGCGGCTCCTCGCGCTCGTGGACGGGCGGCGCAGGGTGCTCGACGTGGCCCGCGAGGCCCACCTGTCCGAGTTCGACGCCACCAAGATCCTCTACCGGCTCGCCGAGGCCGGGTTCATCGAGGCCACCAGCGAGAGCCCCGGACGCGCGGCGACCGCCGACCGGTCCCGGGCGGTGCTGGCCGGGATGAACGAGGTCTTCCGGGAGGTGGTCCGGGCGGTGGGGTCGCACGGCCCCACCGAGAGCATGCTCGCCGACGCGGGCGCGTTCCTGGCCGACCCCTTCTCCCGCTTCTCCCCGCTCTGGCGCGGCGTCGTCCCCGAGACCGACGGTTCCCTCGACGAGGACCGCATGCTGGTGGCGCTGGCCGCGCTGGCCGACCCCGAGGCCGCGAAGCTCGACCCCCGCGGGGACCGGTCCCGCATCCTCCTGGCCGCCCTGCGGGAGCTCATGTTCTTCTACCTGTTCCAGGCCGGCGAGCGGCTCCCCCGCGACGCCGACGAGGCCATCTCGCAGTCGGTGAAGCGGAGGCTGGAGGAGATCGAGTCGGCGGTGGCCGCGCCGTGACCGCCGTGGCGCCGCTGCCCTACGTCACCGCCGACCTCCCCGGCTCCGGGGGCACCCTGAAGGGGTCGCCGGAGGACTTCCGGGTCGACGAGATCCCCGCCTACGCGCCCTGCGGCGAGGGCCCCCACCTCTACCTTCGGATTGAGAAGCGGGGGCGCACCACCCGCGACGTGGTGCGCGAGATGGCGCGGCAGCTCGGCGTCGCCGAGCGCGACGTGGGCGTGGCCGGCCTGAAGGACCGGCACGCGGTGACGGTCCAGTGGCTCTCCTTCCCGGTCGCGAAGACCCCCGACCCGGCCGCTCTCTCCGGCGAGGGCTGGCGCGTGGTCCTGGCCTCGCGGCACGGCAACAAGCTGCGCACCGGGCACTCGCGCGGGAACCGCTTCGCCATCGTGGTGCGGGGGGGAGACCTGGGCCGCGCGCGGGCCGCCGCCGTGGCCCTCGCCGCGCGAGGCCTCCCCAACTTCTTCGGCGCCCAGCGCTTCGGCGCCGGGGGCAGGAACGCGGAGCTCGGACGCGCGATCCTGAGCGGCAGCTCCGACCCCGAGGCGCGCCGCGCCTCCCGCGACCGGTTCCTGCGCCGGCTCGTCCTCTCCTCCTGGCAGTCGCTCCTCTTCAACCGCTGGCTCGCCGAGCGCATGGCGGACGGCCTCTTCGCCCGTGCCCTGGCCGGCGACGCCATGAAGAAGCTCGACTCCGGCGGCACCTTCACCTGCGAGGACCCCGCCGCCGACCAGCCGCGCGTCGAGCGCTTCGAGATCTCCCCGGCCGGCCCCATGTTCGGCCACGCGCTCGCGCCCCTGGCGGGCGAGGCGGGCGAGCGCGAGGCGCGGGTCCTGGCCCAGGACGGCCTCTCCGCAGCCGACCTGGTCCGGGGCGGCGGCGAGACCGAGGTGACGCGGCGCGCCGCCCGCATCCCGGTGGCGGTGTCCCTGGAGGAGGTCGAGGGAGGCTACCGGGCCAGCTTCGACCTGCCGCGGGGATCCTACGCCACGGTGGTGATGGGGGAGCTCACCAAGACGGGCGCCGACCTCGACGAGGCCGGCGAGTAGGCTAGAACGCGATGGCGAGGATGCCGCCGGTGAGCACCGCGGCGCCCGCCACCCCGTAGAGCACGTTGGCGGCGGTGGCGTCGCTCCTCGCCTTGCTGGCCAGCGCGTCCGCCTGGGCGCGATCGTTGCCGCCGGCGAGCAGCGCGTCCTGGGCGTTCTTCGCCTGGAGGCCCATCACGATCCCCGCCCCGGCCGCGACCACCCCCAGCCCGCCGGCGATCACGGGGCCGAGCCAGCTCTTGCGCTCCACCGGCTGCGGCGCCGGGTCGGGACGGGTCGCCTCGAGAGGCGCCTCGGGCGGCTCCGCGGAGAGCGGCGTCGCGGCGGCGGGCTCCGGGACCGGATCGAGCACGAGATGCACCGCGAGTGAATGGCCGGCGGGCAGGACGACGTCGCGGGTGGCGGTGCGGCGCCCGGGCGAGGAGGCGGCCACCGCGTGCGGGCCCGGCGCGTAGGCGG
>DAIEMM010000101.1 GCA_027349605.1 Anaeromyxobacteraceae bacterium | reverse complement strand
ACTCCACCGCGGCGCCCCACACGAACGGCTTGAAGGCGCTGCCCGGCTGGCGCTTCGCCTGGATGGCCCGGTTGAACTGGGAGCGCGCGAAGTCCTGCCCACCCACCAGCGCGCGGATGCCCCGGGTGGCCGGGTCGATGGCGACGAGCGCTCCCTCGACGCGCGGGACCTGCTCGAGCGAGAGCGGGACGGGCTTCCAGGCGCGGGCCAGGTCGTTGGGCGGCTGCCGCCCCGGGACCACCCGGGCGAGCACGATGTCCCCGGGCCGGAGCACGTCGCCCATCCTCTTCGGCGAGGCGGTCCCCACCGCCGGGTTGTACTTGCGGGCCCAGGCCACGTCGGAGAAGGGGATGACCCCCTTGGCCCCGCCCATGTCGAGGGTGGCGAGCCGGTCCGCGACCTTCTCCACCAGGAACGCGTAGGTCTCGCCGGCCTCGAGCGGGCGCACCCGGACCCGGTGGCGGGGGTCGACCTGAGCGTCGGCCTCCGGGTCGATCTCGTCGGGGTCCACGCGCCCCAGGTCCCAGACCAGGAGCTCGCCCGGACGCGGAGTGGCCGCCGCCAGCCGCTCGCGCCAGGCGGGCAGGACCGCGGCGAGCTGCTTCTCGTCGAGCCGCTGCGGCGCGCCCCGCCAGCCGTGCCGCTTGTCCACGAGCCGCAGGTCGGCGTCGAGCGCCGCCTCGGCGGCGCGCTGGAGGTTCGGGATCATCGCCACGTCGACCTGCAGTCCGTCGGTTTCCACCCGCTCGGCGCCGTAGCGCTCGTCGAGGTGGCGGCGGACCGCGTCGGCGTACCAGGCGCCGTAGGGCTCGGTGGGCTTGCGCAGCCTGAGGGGCTTCGCCGCCTCGGCCTCGGCGGTGCGGGCGTCGATGGCGCCGTCCTCCACCATGCGGCGCAGCACGTAGCGCTGCCGGGCCCGGGCCGCCTCCAGGTGCTTCACCGGGGAGAGCCTCTCCGGGGACTGGATCAGGCCGGCCAGCGTCGCCGCTTCACCGATGGTGACATCGGCGACCCCCTTCCCGAAGTAGAACCGGGCGGCCTCCTCCACGCCGTGGCGCCGGTGCCCCATGTAGATCTGGTTCAGGTAGAGGTAGAGGATCTCGTCCTTGGAGAGGTTCTGCTCGAGGCGCGGGGCGAGGAAGAGCTCCTTCACCTTGCGCTTCACGCGCCACTCGGTCGGGAGCAGGAACGTCTTCACCACCTGCTGGGTGATGGTGGAGCCCCCGCAGGCCACGCCGCCGCGAAGGACTCCCTTGAGCGCGCAGCGCAGGATGGCCAGGTAGTTCACGCCCTCGTGCTCGTAGAAGCCGGAATCCTCGGCGGAGAGCACCGCCTGCTTCATGACCGCCGGGATCTCGTCGAACGGGACCACGGTCCGGCGCTCGCGGGCGAACACGAAGGCCTCGGTGCCGTCGGCCGCGAACACGCGGGTGGAGACGAGCGGGCGGTAGTCCTTGAGCCCGTCGAAGGCGGGCAGCTCCCGGGTCCAGGCGAAGGCCAGGCCGCCGGATGCCAGGCCGACGAGCGCCAGCACCACGAGCGCGGCCTGCACGACGCGCTTCCCGCCGAGGCGACGCAGCCAGGCGGCGGCGCGGGAGGGCGGCGGCGCCGGGTCGGGGGTCGCGGGGCCGGGGGTCGCGGGGCCGGCCGGCGGCGGGCCGTCTGGGGTGGGGTCTGTTTCCACGATGAGGGGCGAGAGACGATAGTCCCGCGGGGTCGCGCCCGCAAAGGGGCCATGGAAATACGCGGGTCAACGGACTTCCCGGCCGGGAGGGAGGGATGGCCGGGAACGGTCCGTGACCCGCGCAATTCGAGAACCTCCGCCAGGGGGGCTACATTCCCGGGGGGATTTTCGTTTGACACTCCGGGCAAAGCGGAGCATCAGGAGAACTCGACTTTCACGCGGCCCAGCTCCATTACACGGAGGAAATCCATGAGGATGCACCGCTCGATTCTGCTCGCCGTTCCCGTTCTGGCCCTCTTCCTCGCCGGTTGCCCGGCGAAGCCCAAGGATGGGGAGTGCAAGACCAGCGAGGATTGCGCCGCCCAGGAGGGGTACGGCAAGACCTGCGTCGAGGGGCGCTGCCAGGAGTGCGGCCAGGACACCGACTGCAAGGCCGGGTTCGTCTGCCGCACCCTGAAGTGCGTTCCGCGCCCCGAGTGCGAGCGCAACGACGACTGCCCGTCCGGCAAGGCCTGCGAGGCCGGCAAGTGCATGACCGTCGCGCCGCCTCCCGCGCCCCCGGTCACCCCCCCGACCGGCGAGCCCTCGGCCTGCCCGGCCGGCGGCGGCAAGCTCCTGCCCATCTACTTCGCCTTCGACCGTGCGGTCCTGACGCCCGAGTCCCAGGCTGACCTGAGCAAGAACGCCACCTGCATCAAGGAGAAGGGCTTCACCACGGTCACCGTCGAGGGCAACTGCGACGACCGCGGGACCGTCGAGTACAACCTCCAGCTCGGGCAGCGCCGCGCCGAGTCCGCCAAGAAGTTCCTGGTGAACCTGGGCATCCCGGCCAGGTCGATCCAGGCGGTGAGCTACGGCAAGGAGCGGCCCGTCTGCTCCGACGCCACCGAGTCCTGCTGGCAGAAGAACCGCCGCGACGACGTCGTGGCGAAGTAAGCGGACCGTGGGTCGATGAAGAACCGGATCGCGTTCGCGCTGCTCCTCGCAGGCTCCGCCTGCTGGGTCCCCGTCGAGAAGGGACGCCAGATGGATGCCCGCATCCAGCGGCTGGAGGCGGAGAGTGCCGCCACCACCCAGCAGATCGAGGAGCAGCGCACCGTGGTCCGGGACCGCATCGCCCGGGTCGACCAGAAGATCGTCGAGGTCCAGAAGAAGCTCGACGAGCTCAACACCACGGCCCACCGCAGCGGGGCCGACGTGGTGGCGAACCAGGACCGCATGCAGGAGTCCCTCACCCGCCTGGCCGGCCAGCTCGAGGAGCAGCAGCACCAGCTCCAGCTGTCCGACCAGCGCCTCGCACAGCTCCAGTCGGACACCGAGGCCCGCTTCGCCGCGCTGAAGGGGGCGGGTGCGCTCGAGGACTACGAGGGGCGCAAGCGGGCGGAGGCGCTGAAGCGTCCGTCGGACAAGGCCGACTTCTTCGCGCTGGCCATCGCCCAGGAGCAGGCCGGCGAGCGGGCCGTCGCCCGCCAGCTCTACGACGAGTACGTGAAGAAGTGGCCCACCGACCCGCGTGCGGCCGACGCCTGGTTCCGGATGGGCGAGATCTCGTTCGGGGAGAAGCGATATCGCGAGGCCGTCCTTTCGTACGGGAAGGTGGCCCAGGACTTCCCCCGTTCCGACAAGGCCCCCGACGCGCTCTTCCGGACCGGGGAGGCCATGCTGGCCCTCGACCTCCGGGCCGACGCGAAGGCGATCTTCCAGGACGTGACGAAGCGGTATCCCAAGACCACGGCGGCCAAGAAGGCCAGTGCCCGCCTGGCAGAAATGTCGAAGAATACCAAGAAGAAAGCCCCACCGAAGAAGTAGCCCGTCCGTGGGACTTGCGTGTCGGGACCTGTACGGGCGAGTGTGAGGGTCAGCCGTTTTTGCCGCTGGGGGCGAAGGGCGGGACTGACCAGATGAAACGAATTCCTATTGGGCAAATCCTCGTCGAGGGGGGCGCCATCGACGGGCGGCAGTTGCGTGCCGGCCTCGACTGGCAGCGCCGTCGGGGTGGCCGGATCGGGGGAGCCCTCATGCACCTCGGCATGGTCGACGAGGCCGCCGTGGTCCGGGCGCTCGGAGTCCAGCTCGGGATCCCGGTGATTGACCTCTCCACCCGCGCCGTGGACCGCGACGTGCTCCGGCTCGTCCCGGCCCGGATCATCGAGGCGCGGCGGGTGCTGCCGGTGGAGCTGCTCTCCGAGACGCGGCGCGGCCCCCTCGTGGTCGCGACGAGCGACCCGCTCGACCTGACCGCGCTCGACGAGGTCGCCTTCGCCTCGGGCAAGGCGGTTCGCCCCGTCCTCGCCCCGAAGGTCCACATCGACGTGGCCATCGGCCAGCTGCTCGGCCGCCACCACCCCGACGCGCTCGAGATGCCTGCGGAGCCCATCGAGGAGATGGAGCTGGTGCAGCCGGTCCGCGCGCAGCGTTTCTGGAACTAAGAGCGCCTCCCGGTTGGCCCGATCCCTGCTGCGGCGCACGCTGCCTGGCTGCGCCGGGCAGCCTCCTCGGTCCGCTGCTCGACGGGCCCTCCAGGCACGCCTCCGCTGCTCCCTCGTCGGGTTCCCGGCTCGCCCACGGCATCGTGTGCCTCGCGACGGGCTCGGGCCAACTGGGAGGCGCTTTGACGCCGGCGCAGCACTCCTGCCTGCGGGAGGCGGCCTCCCTCGGCGACGGATTGCCGCGCCTGCTCGACCTACTCGGTATCTCCGTCGTCCGGCTCGGGCGGCGCGCCGCTCTCCCGCCCCTCGTCCTGCAGCTTCCACTGGGCGATGCGCTTCATGACCGTGCTCTTCGCGATCTGGAGCTCCTTCACGACGGCGGCCCGCTTGCCCCGGTGGCGCCGGAGCGAAAGGCGGATGGCCTCCCGCTCGACGTCCTCCAGGGTGAGTCCGGGAAGGTAGAGCGTGGTGTCGTCGCCGCCGGGGCTCGCGGCGGTGGGGCGCAGGTCCTCGAAGGTGACGGACGAGGCCGGCAGGACGGTTCCCTCTCCCCGGAAGAGCAGCGCCCGCTGCACGACGTTCTTCAGCTGCCGCACGTTGCCGGGCCAGTCGTAGGTCTCGAGACGGCGGAGCGCTTCCTCGCTCCAGCGCAGCTGCAGCCCGCGCGGCGCGGTGGCGTCGAGGAAACGCTGGGCCAGCGCCCGGACGTCCCCCTGCCGGGCCCGCAGCGGGGGGATGGAGAGCGGGATCACCGAGAGCCGGTAGAACAGGTCCTCGCGGAACTTGCCGGCCCGGACCTGGGCCGGGAGGTCGCGGTGGGTGGCCGACAGGATGCGGACCGAGACGTGGATGGGCCGCGAGGAGCCGACCAGCTTCACCTCGTTGTTCTCGAGCGCGCGCAGGAGCTTGGCCTGCAGGTCGAGCGGCATCTCGCCGATCTCGTCGAGGAAGAGCGTGCCCTGGTCGGCCTCCTCGAAGGCTCCCTTTCGCAGCCGCTCGGCGCCGGAGAAGGCTCCCTTCT
>DAIEMM010000093.1 GCA_027349605.1 Anaeromyxobacteraceae bacterium | reverse complement strand
CAGCCTCATGAACTGGGACGGGGACAAGTCGTACAACCTCGGGGCCACGTTCGGCGCCTTCCTGAGCCGCCGCTACGGGACGGCCATCTACACGGGGATGAAGACGTGCCCGGTGGGGGCGGACCCGAACGTGGGGACCTCCTACGCCTGCCTGGAAAAGCTCATCGTCGACAACGGCGGGGAGAGCCTGGCCGACGACTTCGCCCGCATGGGGGCGACCATCTACGGGCTGCTCCCCGCGACGGGGGCACCCGGGAAGTACGGCATGCCCGCGAAGCCCATCGGCACCGGGTTCACCCTGGGTGCCATCGACGTCCCGGCCTACAGGGACGGCAGGAAGACCGTCGCCACGCCCCTGGGGAGCACGTTCCCGGCCACCACCCACAGTTACAAGCTGGACACGGCGGCGGGCGGGACCTATTCGCGGCCCGGCGTCGTCGTCCCGGCGGGCACGACGCTCATGGTGGTCATCCAGCCGTAGGCCCCGGGGCCAGGACCGCGCCCCGCACCGCGGCGAGCACCGCCTCGTCCTCCCCGGGCAGCACCGTGCGCGGGTCGAGCAGCACGCGTCCGCTCTCGATGCGGGCCACCACCGGCGGGTCGCTGGCGCGGAGCCGCGCGGCGACTCCGTCGGGGTTTCCCGGGGGAAGCGCCAGCGCGAAGGTGGGGAGCGTGACGCCCGGGAGGGTGCCCCCTCCCACCGCCGATCGGGCCTCCACCACCTCGAGGCCGGGGAAGGCGAGGGCGTCCTTCCAGCTCGAGGCGCGGGCCAGGAGCTCCTCCGGGCTCCAGGCGATGGCCCTCCAGACGGGGATCTCGCGAAGGGCCTCCCCGCGCTCGTGGTCGGCGAGGGTGGCGGCGAGCCCGGCCAGGGTCACCTTGTCCACCCGCAGCGCCCGGAGCAGGGGATGGCGCCGGCAGGCGTCGATGGCCTCCCGACGCCCGGCCAGGACCCCGCACTGCGGCCCCCCGAGCAGCTTGTCGCCGGAGAAGCAGACCACGTCCGGCCCCGCGGCGACCCGCTCCCCGGCGGTGGGCTCGTCGCCGAGGCCGAACGGGGCGGTGGGGAAGAGCGCCCCCGAGCCGAGGTCGTCCACCACCCAGAGGCCGGCCCGGCGCCCCAGGTCGCACAGCTCGGCCAGGGTGGCGTCGTGGACGAACCCCTCGATGCGGAAGTTGGACCGGTGGACCGACATGAGGATGCGGCTCCGGGGCGAGAGCGCCTGCTCGAAGTCGGCCAGGTACGTCCGGTTCGTGGTGCCCACCTCGACCAGGTCGGCCCCGGAGCGGCGAAGCACGTCCGGAATCCGGAAACCACCCCCGATTTCCACGAGTTGGCCCCGGGAGACGAGCACCTCGGGGCGTCCCGCCGCCCCTGCGTCGGCCACGGGCAGGGAAGCCTCCCCGCGGCGCGAGGGCAGCCGCTCCGAGAGCGCCGCGAGCGCCAGGAGCACCGCGGAGGCGCAGTTGTTCACCACGACGGCCGCTTCGGCTCCGGTGATCCGGCAGAGGGCGGCCGCGGCGTGGCCGTAGCGGTCCCCCCGTTCACCCGACGGGAGGTCGAACTCGAGGTTCACGTAGCCGGCGGCCTCCTGCATGGCCGCCACGGCCCCCCGGGAGAGTGGGGCCCGGCCTAGATTGGTGTGGATGACCACCCCGGTGGCGTTCACGACCGGCCGGAGCGTGCCCCTCGCCCCGGCGGCCAGCCGGTCGAGGAGCCGCGCTTCCACCTCCTCGGCGGGAGGGCAGGGGGTGCCAGCCAGGACGGCCAGCCGGAGCTCTTCGAGCGCGGCCCGGACCGATTCCATGATCGGGGCGTGCCCCAGCCGGCCTACCCAGCCGGAGCGTTCCGCGGCGGCGAGCAGGCGGTCTGCCCGGGGGATCTTCCGGGCCTCGGCGGCGGGGTCCTGTCGGGCGGTCACGCGGCGATGATAGCCATTCACAAGGTGATTGCCTCCCTTGTTCGAAGAAGGTAATCCTTTCGCCTCCCTATGCCCCCGCTCCTGGACAATCCGGCTGCGGCCCAGAGCTACCTGTGGGCCATCATCCTCCTCCCCCTCGCCGGAGCCCTCGTCAACGGGCTCTTCGGCCGGCGTCTCGGCCGAGGCAACGTGGGCCTCGTCGGGCTCGCGATGGTGGGCGGTTCGTTCCTGCTCTCCTGCGTGGCCTTCGCCTGGGTCGCGGGGGGAACCAACCTGCACTTCGTCGGCGACTGGTGGTTCCGGGTCGTCGATCCGGGCGGCAGGGCGCCCATCTCGGTGCCCTGGGGGCTGCTCGTCGATCGCCTCTCCGGCACGCTGCTCCTCATCGTCACCGGGGTGGGCTTCCTCATCCACCTCTACTCCGTGGGCTACATGTCCCACGAGGACGACGCCGGGTACGCGCGGTTCTTCACGTACCTCAACCTGTTCATCGCCGCGATGCTCACGCTGGTCATGGGCGACAACCTCGTCCTCACCTTCGTGGGCTGGGAGGGCGTGGGTCTCGCCTCCTACCTGCTCATCGGCTTCTGGTACACCGACGACGAGAAGGCCTACGCCGGGCGCAAGGCCTTCGTGACGAACCGCGTCGGCGACTTCGGCTTCCTGCTCGGCCTCTTCGCCATCTACTCGATCTTCGGCACCGCCGAGTTCGGCCAGCTGGCCGCCAAGTCGCTCGCCGTCCGCCCGGACTGGGTGCTCACCTCGGGCGTCTTCGCCGGCTGGACCCTGCAGGGAGCCCTCACCTTCGCCACGCTCGGACTCTTCGTGGGAGCGGCGGGCAAGAGCGCGCAGATCCCGCTCTACGTCTGGCTGCCCGACGCCATGGCCGGCCCGACGCCGGTCTCGGCCCTCATCCACGCCGCCACCATGGTGACCGCCGGCGTCTACCTGGTCGCCCGCACCAACTTCCTCTTCGTGATGGCCCCGGCCTCCATGGCGGTGGTCACCTTCATCGGCGCGGCCACGGCCCTCTTCGCCGCCGTCATCGCGTTCGCCCAGTACGACCTGAAGCGGGTGCTGGCCTACTCCACGGTGAGCCAGCTCGGGTTCATGTTCATCGGCGTCGGGTCGGGCGCCTACGCGGCCGGCGTCTACCACCTGATGACGCACGCCTTCTTCAAGGCCTGCCTGTTCCTCGGGGCCGGGAGCGTCATGCACGCCATGCACGACGACCTGGACATCCGGAACATGGGCGGCCTCTGGAAGAAGATGCCGTCCACGGCAAGGACCTTCCTCGTCGGCACGCTGGCCATCACCGGCATCGTCCCGCTCTCGGGCTTCTTCTCGAAGGACGCCATCCTGGCCGGCGCGCTCTTCAGCCACAACGCGGCCTGGCCCGGCGTGGGCAAGGTGGCCTACGCGCTCGGCACCATCGCCGCCGCCGGCACCTCCTTCTACATGATGCGGGCCTTCGCGCTGGCCTTCGCCGGCAAGCCCCGCACCGGGACGGCGGCGCACGCCCACGAGTCCGACTGGACCATGACCCTGCCGCTGTGGGTCCTGGCCTTCCTCTCGGTGGTGGCGCTCGTCCTCGGCCTCCCGTCCTGGCTCGTCGGCCACCACTACGCCGAGCTCTTCCACCAGTTCACGAACCCGGTCTTCGGACGCGCCTACAAGGTGCTCGGCATCGAGGAGCACTCGGCCATCTGGCCCTACGCGGTGGCCTGGGTGGTGGCCCTCGTCCCCGGCTGGCTCGGCTGGCAGATGTACGCGGGCTCGATGAAGGGCTTCCCCGACCGGTTCGTGGCCGCCTTCCCCGCCTTCTTCCGGCTGGTGGCCGACAAGTTCCGCGTCGACGAGCTCTACGAGTTCCTCTTCCTCGGCCCCATCGGGCGGATCGCCCACGGCCTGTGGCGCGCCGTCGACGTGTTCGTGATCGAGGGGATCTTCGTGAACGGCGTGCCGAAGGCGGTCTTCGCCGTCGGCGACGTGCTGCGCGGCTGGCAGAACGGCAACCTCCAGAGATACGCCACGGTCATCGCCATCGGCGCGGCCGTCGTCCTCTGGGCGGTGCTCGGCGCGGGGGGGAACTAGCCATGGCCACCCTCCTCAACGTCGTCCTCTTCCTCCCGCTGGTCGGCGCGCTCGTCGCGGCCATCCTGCCCCGGGGCGAGGGCGCGCAGCACAAGACCTGGGCGCTCGGCGTCAGCCTGGTGGTCTTCTTCGCCTCGCTCGGCCTCTGGTTCGGCTTCGACCCTTCGCGCGGCGCTCCCGAGTTCCAGTTCGAGACCAGCGTCCCCTGGATCTCCTCGCTGGGCATCGGCTACCACGTCGGACTCGACGGGGTGGCGTTGCTGCTCGTCATGCTCACGACGGCGCTCGCGCCCATCGTGATCCTGTCGGCCTGGAACGCGGTGCAGGACCGGGTGAAGGAGTTCTTCATCGCGCTCCTCTTCCTCGAGACCGCGATGATCGGCACCTTCGCCGCGCTCGACCTGGTCCTCTTCTACGTCTTCTACGAGGCCATCCTCATCCCGATGTACCTGCTCATCGGCGTGTGGGGCTCGGCCAACCGGGTGTACGCGACGGTGAAGTTCTTCGTGTACACCTTCGCGGCCAGCGTGCTCATGCTGATCGCCATCCTCTACGTGTGGATGAACGACGGGAAGTCGTTCGACTACGTGGTGGCGCGCAGCGCCCTTCAAGTCTCGCCCGCCGTGGGAGCGCTGCTCTTCGGGGCCTTCGCCCTGGCCTTCGCGGTGAAGGTCCCGATGTTCCCGCTGCACACCTGGCTGCCCGACGCGCACACCGAGGCCCCCACGGCCGGGTCGGTCATCCTGGCCGGCGTGCTCCTCAAGATGGGAACCTTCGGCTTCTTCCGCTACGCCCTGCCCCTCTTCCCCGAGGCGGCGCTGCAGTACCGCGGGACCATCGCGGCCGTCGCCACCTTCGGCATCGCCTACGGCGCGCTCATGTCCTTCGTGCAGACCGACATGAAGCGGCTGGTGGCCTACTCGTCGGTGTCCCACCTCGGCTTCGTCATGCTCGGCATGATGGCCATCACCGCCGAGGGGCTCACCGGTTCCGTCTACCAGATGCTGAACCACGGCGTGTCCACCGGCGGCCTCTTCCTCCTCGTCGGCATGCTCTACGAGCGGCGCCACACCCGGCTCATCTCCGACTACGGCGGCCTGGCCAAGCAGGTGCCCTGGATCGCCACCGCCTTCCTGGTGGTCACCTTCTCCTCCATCGGCCTCCCCGGCACCAACGGCTTCGTCGGCGAGTTCCTCATCCTCTCCGGGACCTGGCTCTCGCGGCTGCGGTCGCCGGGCTGGTACGCGGCCTTCGGCGCCACCGGCGTCGTGCTGGGCGCGGTGTACATGCTGGTGCTCGTGCAGAAGGTCTTCTTCGGGAAGATCACCAACCCCGAGAACCGCCACCTCCCCGACTTCTCGGTGCGCGAGGCCTTCGTCATCACCCCGGTCATCCTGCTCATCGTGGTGATGGGGCTCGTCCCCCAGCCCTTCCTCGCCCAGGCCAAGCCCTCGGTCGACCGGTTGATCGCCCGCATGCAGGCGGCCGAGCAGCGCATGCGCCAGGCCGACCCGACCCTCCGCCCGCTGGTCGGCACCGAGCCCGCCGCCATGGCCTTCGCGCGGCCGCCAGCGGTCCCGGCCGCCGCCCCCGAACCTCCTCCTGCCGGCGCCGACGCCCCCGCCCACGGGAGCCACTGACATGCCGTCGAGCCAAGACATCGCGGCGCTGCTGCCCTTCCTCCTGCTCGTCCTCGGCGGGCTCGTCCTCATGCTCTCCGAGGTCTTCCTCACCTCGGGCGGGCGTGGCTACCAGTCCGGCCTGGCCATCGCCTTCGGCGTGGCGGCCGCGGTCGCCGTCCCGTTCGCCCCGCAGCGCGTCCTCTTCGGCGGCCAGGCGGTGAACGACGGCTGCGCCGGCTTCGTCGCCGTGGTGGTCTGCGTGGGGCTCGTGCTCTCCGCGCTGCTCGGGCGCGGCTGGCTCGCCACCCGCAACATGGAGCGCGGCGAGTACTACGCGCTCGCGCTCTTCGGCGCGTCGGGGATGGTCCTCCTCGGGATGGCCACCGATCTCCTGGTGGCCTTCATCGCCATCGAGGTGATGAGCCTCGCCGTCTACTCGCTGGCCGCCTACCCGCGGCGCGGGCAGCGCGCGCCCGAGGCGGCCTTCAAGTACTTCATCCTCGGCTCCTTCGCCTCGGCCGTCCTGCTCTACGGGTCTGCGCTCTACTACGGCGCCACCGGCTCGACCCAGCTCTCGGCGATGAAGGGCACGGGAGGGGGCCTGCTCGCCGGCGGCCTCGCGCTCGTGCTCGTCGGCCTCGCCTTCAAGGTCGCCGCGGTCCCGTTCCACGCCTGGACGCCCGACGTGTACGAGGGCGCGCCCACGCCGGTCACGGCCTTCATGGCGGCGGGAGTGAAGGCGGCCGCCTTCGCCTTCCTCACCCGCGGCGTCCTCGCCATGGTGGCCGGTACGCCCTTCGCGGTGGGAACCGAGCTGGGCGGCGTCCTCGGCCTGCTCGCCGTCCTCACCATGGTGGTGGGCAACCTCTTCGCGCTCCCGCAGCGGAACGTGAAGCGCATGCTCGCCTACTCGTCCATCGCCCACGCAGGCTACCTGCTCGTCGGCGTCATCGCGGCCTCCACGCCGGAGGCCCGGGCCCAGGGCCTGTCGGCGGTGCTCGTCTACCTGGCCGCCTACGCCTTCACCGTCATCGGGGCCTTCTCGGTGCTGGCGGTGCTGGAGCGGAAGGAGCCGAACCCCGACGCGAGTTCCGGCGACGCCTGGGACGTCTCGCGCTTCTCCGGGCTGGCCAGCCGCCGCCCCTGGCTCGCCTTCGCCATGGCCATCTTCATGCTGTCGCTGGCCGGCGTGCCCCCCACGGCCGGGTTCGTGGCCAAGCTCTCGGTCTTCCAGGCGGCCGCTTCCGCCAAGCTCTGGGGGCTCGCCGTGGTCGGCGTCCTCACCAGCATCCTCGGCACCTACTACTACCTGCGGGTCGTGGTGGCGATGTACATGCGCCCGGCCGAGGTCGAGGAGCCGTCCGCGGCCCCGGCCACGGTGGTGCTGGCCATCGCGGTGGCGGCGCTGGTGGTGGTGGCGGTGGGCTTCTCGCCCGAGCCGCTGGCCGCCTGGGCGCGCGCGGCCGTCCTGCGAATGTGAATGAGGCGCGGGGGCGTCGGCGCGGGCTCTCTCTAGCCAGCCGGCGTCGCCCGGCCCTCGATGCCGAGCCGCTTCATCTTGCGCCACAGCGTGGTGGCGGAGATGTCGAGCTCGCGGGCCACCCGTCCCTGGTCGCCGCCGCAGCGCACCAGCGCGGCCTCGATGGCGCGCCGCTCCGCACCGGCGACGACGTCGGCGAGGGGGGCCGCCGCCGCGCCCTCGCGAACCTCGAGGCCGAAGGCCACGTCGGAGGGGCGGATCTCCATCCCCTCGGAGAGGGCGGCCGCCTGCTCCACCACGTTCTCCAGCTCGCGGACGTTGCCCGGCCACTCGTGCTCGAGCATCCGGGCCAGCGCCTCCACCGTCCAGCGCTTCTGCGCGCCGCTGCGGCGGTTGTGCCTCTCGAGGAAGTGGCGGGCCAGGAGCGGGATGTCCTCCCGCCGCTCCCGCAAGGGCGGGATGCGCAGGGGCACCACGTTCAGCCGGTAGAAGAGGTCATCGCGAAAGCGCTTCTCGGCGATGGCGCGGCGCAGGTCCTGGTTGGTGGCGGCGATGATCCGGACGTCCACCTTCACCGGCGCCGACTCGCCCACCCTGCGGATCTCCCCGTCCTGGAGGGCGCGGAGGAGCTTCGCCTGGAAGCCCGGAGTGGTCTCGCCGATCTCGTCGATGAAGAGCGTCCCCCCGGTCGCCTCCTCGAAGAGGCCGACGCGGGCGCGGATGGCGCCGGTGAAGGCGCCCCGGGCGTGGCCGAAGAGCTCGCTCTCGAGCAAGGTCTCGGTGATGGCCGCGCAGTTGACCGGCACGAAGGGGTGGGCCCCGCGCCGGCTCCCGGCGTGGATGG
>DAIEMM010000024.1 GCA_027349605.1 Anaeromyxobacteraceae bacterium | reverse complement strand
TGGGCCACGTCGGCGACCAGCGTGAGGACCACGCCGCGCCGGAACTCCTCGGTGGCCATGAGCTCGGCCCGGGCGGCGTCGGTGGCGTTGCGGACGCGCCCCCAGATGTCGAGCTCCCAGGACATGCCCAGGTTCACCGCGAAGGCTCCCGAGGGGCCCTGGCCGGGGACGTAGTTCTTGGCCGACTGCTGGCCGTAGCCTCCGGCGGCCCCGAGCCCGACTTGTGGATAAAAGTCGGCGGCGGCGACGCCCACCTGTGCGCGGAACGCGTCCACGCGAGCCGCGGCGACGCGCAGGTCCTGGTTGCTGCGCAGGGCCTCCTCGATGAGGCCCTGGAGGATCGGGTCCCGGTACATCTCCCACCAGCCCAGGTCGGCGATGGACGCCGCCTCGGCCGGGCCGAGCGTGTAGCGGAACGTGGTGGGCACCTCCGTCCCGGGGCGCTGGTACTTCGGCCCCACGGCGCAGGCGGAGAAGGCGAGGAGGGAGACGGCGGCGAGGGTTCTCGTCACGGTGTCGCTCCTAGTGGGATGCGGGGGAGGCCGGGGGGGCTTCCCCGGCTGCGGGAACGGTCTCGTGGCGCTTCCCGCCCATCTTCTCGATCATGACGAAGAGCGCCGGGACGAGGAAGACGGCCAGGAAGGTGGCGACGAGCATGCCGGCGAACACCGCCATGCCCATCACCTTGCGGCTCTCGGCGCCGGCGCCGGCCGCGCGGACCAGCGGCAGCACGCCGAGGATGAAGGCGAAGGCGGTCATGAGGATGGGGCGCAACCGCAGCTTCGCCGCGTTCAGCGCAGCCTCCACCGGCTCCATCCCGTTCTCCACGTTCATCTTGGCGAACTCGACGATGAGGATGGCGTTCGTGGCGGCGAGCCCCACCAGCATGATGAGCCCGATCTGGGCGAAGATGTTGTTCACGTAGCTGTCGCTCGTGAAGCGGGCCAGCCACAGCCCCAGGAAGGCGCCGAAGGCGGCGAAGGGCGTGCCCAGGAGGACGCTCATCGGAAGCGACCAGCTCTCGTACTGGGCCGCCAGGATGAGGAACACCATGATCATGGCGAAGACGAAGACGATGGCCGCCGTGCCCTCCGCCTTCTTCTCCTGGTACGAGACGTTCGACCACTGGTAGCCCATGTCCTTGGGCAGGACCTCGGCCGCGACCTCCTCGAGCGCCTTCATGGCCTGCGCCGAGCTGTAGCCGGGTGCCGGCACGCCGGTCACCTCGGCGGAGCGGTAGAGGTTGAACCGGTTCGTGAACTCGGGGCCGGAGGTGGGGCTCGTGGACATCAGCGTGTCGAGCGGGATCATGTCCCCGTGCGGCCCGCGGACGTAGAAGAGGCCCAGGTCCTTCACCGAGCTCCGGTACTCGGGCTCGGCCTGCAGGAACACCTTGTAGACGCGCCCGAACCGGTTGAAGTCGTTGATGTAGTTGCCGCCCAGGTACGACCCCATGGTGGTGAGGACGTCGGAGAGCGGGACGCCGACCTTCAGCACCTTGTCGCGGTCCACGTCGGCGAAGATCTGCGGGACGGCGGAGCGGTAGATGGAGTTCGCCATGCCGATCTCGGGGCGCTTCTTCACCGCCGCCATGAACTTGGCGAGATTCTGGGCCAGGTACTCCGGAGTGCCGCCGCTCCGGTCCTGGAGCATGAAGGAGAAGCCGGATCCCGTGCCCAGGCCGGGGATCGGCGGGGGACCGAAGGCGAAGGCGGTGGCCTCCGGCACCTCGCGGGCGAACTCCGCGTTGAGCGCGCGCATGACCTCGAAGACGCGCTCCTCCTTGGCCTTGCGCTCCTCCCAGGGCTTCATGGAGACGAAGAAGAAGCCGGTGTTGGAGGCGTAGGCGCCGGACAGCATGCTGAACCCGGAGATGGTGGTCGTGTAGGCCACCGCCTCGTTCCGCATCAGGATGGCCTCGACCTTCTTCGCCGCTGCGTCGGTCCGCTCGAGGGAGGAGGCGTCGGGCAGCTGGAGGGCGGCCAGGAAGTAGCCGTTGTCCTCGTCCGGGATGAACCCGCCGGGGATGCGGCCGGCGATGACCACCGCGAGCACGGCGAACACGCCCACCAGCACCGCGCTGCGGAAGAGCTTCCGGACCAGGATGGAGGTGATCGACATGTACCCGCCGGTGAACCTGTCGAAGACCCTGTTGAAGCCGTCGTAGAAGGGCTGCAGGAAGGAACGCTTCCCGCCCTTGGGCTTGAGCAGCAGGGAGGCGAGCGCCGGCGAGAGCGTGAGGGCGTTCACCGCGGAGAACATGACCGAGACCGCGATGGTGATGGCGAACTGCTGGTAGAGCTGGCCGGAGATGCCGCTGATGAAGGCCACCGGCACGAAGACCGCCGTGAGCACCAGCGCGATGGCGATGACCGGCCCGGAGACCTCCTTCATGGCCTGGGCGGTCGCCTCCTTGGGCGACATGCCGTGCTCGATGTGGTGCATGACCGCCTCGACCACCACGATGGCGTCGTCGACCACGATGCCGATGGCCAGCACGAGCCCCAGGAGCGAGAGCGTGTTCACCGAGAAGCCGAGCAGCGGGAAGATCATGAAGGTGCCGACGAGGGCCACCGGCACGGTGAGCAGCGGGATGAGGGTGGCGCGCCAGTTCTGCAGGAAGACGAAGACCACCAGGATGACGAGCAGCACCGCCTCGAGGAGCGTGTGGAGGATCTCCTCGATGCCGGCCGAGATGGCGAGCGTGGTGTCGAGCGTGATCTCGTGCTTCACCCCGGGCGGGAAGCGCGCCGAGAGCTCCGACGAGATCTTCTTCACCGCGTCGGCCACGGCGAGCGCGTTCGACCCGGGGGCCTGGTAGACGGCGATGACGGCCGCGGGCTTCCCGTCGAGGCGGCCGACCGAGTTGTAGAGCACCGAGCCGAGGTCGATCCGGGCCACGTCCTTGAGCCGCACCTGCGACCCGTCCGGGTTCGAGCGCACCACGATCTGGCCGAACTCCTCGGCGTCGAGGAGGCGGCCGCGGGTGTGACCACGTAGGTGAACTCGGTGCCCTTGGGGGCGGGGGGGCCGCCGATCTGGCCGGCCGGGAGCAGCACGTTCTGCTGCTTCACGGCGTTGGAGAGATCGGCCACCGTGAGCCCAAGGGTCTTCAGGCGATCCGGGCGCACCCAGATGCGCATGGCGTAGTCGGAGCCGCCGAAGAGGACCACGTCGCCGACCCCGCTGATGCGCTTCAGCTGGTCGTTGATGTTGATGGCGGCGTAGTTCGACAGGAAGTTGTTGTCGAAGGCGCCGGAGGGAGAGGTGAGGGTCACCAGCATGAGGGGGAAGTTGAGCGACTTCTTGACCGTCACGCCGTAGTTCTTCACGTCCTGGGGCAGGGACGCGGTCGCCTGCGAGACGCGGTTCTGGACGAGCACGTTCGACATGTCGAGGTCGGACCCGACCTCGAACGAGACCTGCAGGTTGTAGGTGCCGTCGTTGGCGTTCGTCGACTTCATGTAGATCATGTTGTCGACGCCGTTCACCTGCTGCTCGATGGGCGCCGCCACCGAGGACTCCACGTCGAGCGCGCTGGCGCCGGTGTAGGTGGTCGTCACCTGGATCAGCGGCGGCGTGATCTCGGGGTACTGCGCCACCGGCAGCCGGGTGATGGCCACCGCGCCCATGATGACCATGACGATGGAGATCACCATCGCCACGATCGGGCGACGGATGAAGAAGGAGCCCATGGCTCACTTCCCTCCGGCCGGCGCGGGGCTCGCCGCCGGCGCGGGTGCGGCTTCCTGCTTCGGGACGACGATCATGCCGTCGCGCAGCCGCTGGAAGCCGTCGACCACCACGCGCTCGCCGCTCTTCAGGCCCTGCTGGATGATCCACTGGCTGCCGACCTTCTGGCCGGGGGTCACCTTGCGCGTCTCGACCTTGTCCCCCTCGCCGACCACCACGACCGTGTAGGTGCCCTGGAGCTCCTGCACGGCGCGCTGGGGGACGAGCAGTGCGCCCTTCACCACCTCCGACTCGGCCTTCACCTTGCCGTAGAGCCCGGGGCGGAGCGTCTTCTTCGGATTCGGGAAGGCGAGGTCGACCCGCAGGGTCCCGGTCTGGGGATCGACCGCGCGGTCGACGAAGAGGACCTTGCCCGGGTAGGGGTGCAGCGTCCCGTCGGAGAGGATCAGCCGGGCCGGCTCCTTCGCGCGGCTCGCCTCGCCGGCGTCGATGGCCCGCGCGAACCGGAGGAAGTCGGCCTCCGGGATGGCGACGCTGACGCGGATGGGATCGATGGAGGAGACGGTGGTGAGCAGCGTGGGCTCGCCCTTGCCCAACAGGTAGCCCACCTTGTGCTCGGCCTTGCCGGCCAGCCCGGTGATGGGGGAGGTGATGCGGGTGTAGGAGAGGTTGAGCCGCGCCCGCTCGAGATTGGCCTTGGCCGCCTCCATCTGCGCCGCGCCGGCCTTCCGGGCCGAGATGGCGTTGTCGAGCTCGGCCTGGCTCACGGCCCGCTCCGCGGCGAGCGGCGTGAAGCGCTTCACGTCGAGGTCGGCCTTGGAGAAGGCGGTCTCTCCTGCGGCGAGGGTCGCCTGGGCCTGCGCCAGCGCCGCCACGTACTGCTGGTCGTCGATGGTGAAGAGCAGCTGCCCCTTCTTGACCGTGGAGCCTTCCGGGTAGTCGATGGTCTCGAGGTAGCCCTCGACGCGCGCCCGGATCTCGACGTCCTCGAGGCCGCGCAGCTGGGCCACGAGCTCAAAGTCGATCGGCGTGTCCTTCGCGGTCACCGTGACCACCGGGATCTCCGGCGGGGGCATCGCGGCGGGCCCCTTCTCCTTGGCGCAGGCCACGAGGGAGAGGGCTGCGAGCACGGCCAGGGACGGGAGGGAGCGAAGGGGCGGAAGGGAGGCGCGGCGCATGGTCATCCTCTCGGAATGCGTGGCGAATCGGGTCCTTATACAACGGGCCGGCGACGGGCGTAGAAGCGCGCGTTCGACCCCAGGAGGAGGCGGCGGCGGTAGAGCCGGTTGAAGGGTCTCCGGGAGGTCTCGTCCGAGCGGCTGTACGTGTAGTGCGACACCACCTCGAACCCGTGGGCGTCGAGGAAGCGCAGCATCGCCGGGATGGTGGGCTCGAAGAGGTGGTCGGGGGTCTTCGCCGGGTCCTTCCACTCCCCCCGCCGCAGGCCGGCCCGCTTCAGGGCGAGCTGCCAGCGCCGGTCGAGGGAGAACATGTTGGGCACGGCGATGGCGAGAAGGCCGCGGGGAAGGAGCAGTTCCCTCGCACGGACGAGCCAGGCCGAGGGGTCGGGCACGTGCTCGATCACGTGGCTCATGTGGATGCAGGAGAACGGCTCGTCGGAGCGCAGCGTCTCGAACGGCACCCCGTGGAACGGGACGCCGATCTCCCGCTGCACGAAGGCCCGCATCTTCTCGGAGACCTCCACCCCTTCGACCCTCTTCCAGTGCGGGCGCGCCGCGAGCAGGAAGTTCCCCATGCAGGACCCCACGTCCAGGACCGCGGTCCGCCGGGCGTCGAAGGTCACCATCTCGGAGGCCAGCTCCTCCCAGTTGGCCTGGACCGCGTGGTTCACCGGGTCGCCGGGGCGGAAGTGCTCGGAGAAGGCGAAGTAGTCGCCGTAGGCGGCGCGGACGAAGTCCTCGTCGTAGCGGGGGCGGGGTGACTGGTAGACGAGGCCGCAGTCGAGGCAGAGCTGGTAGGTGAAGCGCAGCCTCCAGCCGAACCGCTCGTGGAGCCGCCGCCGCTCCGACCCGCAGAACGGGCAGGGTACCTCCTCCCAGGCCTTCGGCTCGTAGGCGGGCTTCGGGACCGGGGGCACGGCGCCATTCTAGCCGCGGACCAACGGAACCGGGTCGCCGGCTGTCCCACTTCCGTACCGCCTGGCCCCGGGGGGGGTACTAGGCGGCCAGGTCGAAGACCAGGACGTCGGCGTCCCCGCTGCCGCCCCCCGAGATCTCCAGCCCGGCCTCGTCCACCGCGGCGAGACCGTCGCCGGCCCGGAGCCGATGTCCGTTCACCGAGACCTCGCCCCGCGCCACCTGCACCCAGGCCACGCGGCCGGGGGGGATCTCGTGCCGGACCCGGTCGCCGGGAGCCAGGATCGCTCCCCGCATGGCCGCGTCCTGGTGGAGGGAGATCGAGCCCTCGCGTCCGTCGGAGGAGGCGAGCCACTGCAGGCGTCCCCGCCGATCGGCCTCCGGGAAGGCCCGCTGCTCGTAGCCCGGGCGGATGCCCCGCTCGGACGGGAGGATCCAGATCTGGAGGAAGTGGACCGGCTTCTCCGGCGACGGGTTCATTTCACTATGGGTCACGCCCGTCCCGGCGCTCATGCGCTGCAGCTCGCCGGGCCGGATGGTGGAACCGTTGCCCATCGAGTCGCGGTGGCCGAGCTCCCCCTCGAGGACGTAGGACGGGATCTCCATGTCCCGGTGGCCGTGGGTGCCGAAGCCCTTGCCGGGCTTCACCCGGTCCTCGGCGCGTCGGAGGGTCCGCATGGGCCTGACTCAGGTCCCCGGGGCTGGCCGCGAAAGGCCACATCAGGGTATTGGAGGGCATGCTGACCGTCGCCCTGGCGATGTCGCTGCTGCTGCTGCAACCCGCGCCACCCGCGGGAGAAACGATTTCTCCCGTGCCCGAAGTCGAGATCGCCGGAGCCGATGCAGGGGCGGTGCGGGAGCCGAGCGCGCCGGGGGCCTGGGGCGGCCCGCGCACCGGCAAGGAGCCCACCCTCTCCGACCGCGTCGCCGACTACGACATCCGGGCCGTCCTCGATCCGGTGAGGCACACCCTCACCGGGAGGGAGAAGCTCACCTGGCGCAACCGGAGCTCCATCCCGATCCGGAGCGTCTACCTGCACCTCTACCTCAACGCCTTCGAGTCGGAGGCCTCCACCTTCATGCAGGAGCAGCGCCGCCAGGGCGGGTTCCGCACCGGCGTCGGGATCGGCGACGGGGAGTGGGGGTACACGGAGCTCCGGCGCGTCGAGCAGGGCGGCCGCCCGGCCGCATGGAGCTTCGTCCACCCCGACGGCGGCCCGGAGACCGACCACACGGTGGTGCGGGTGGACCTGCCCGAGGCCGTGCCGCCGGGCGGCTCGACGGTCCTGCTCGTCGAGTTCCTCGACCAGCTTCCGCGCGTGGTCGCCCGGGCGGGCTGGTTCGGCGCGTTCCACCTGGCCGGGCAGTGGTACCCGAAGATCGGCGTCCTCGAGCTTCCCGGCGAGCGGGGGGCCACGCGCCCGCGCTGGAACGTCCACGAGTACCACCTTCACGGTGAGTTCTACGCCGACTTCGGGGCCTACGACCTGGAGGTGGTGGTTCCCGAGGGGTTCCGGGTGGCGGCGAGCGGCCTGCCGGTGGGTGGCCCGGCCGCCGGCGCGGAGGGCGTGTCCTGGCGGTTCCGCGCCGAGGACGTCCACGACGTGGTCTTCACCGCCTGGAACGGCTTCGCCGAGCCGCTCACCGCCACCTGGACGGGCCCGGGGAGCCCGCAGGTGAAGGTGGAAGTCTGGTTCCCGCCCGAGTTCGCGTCCTCGGCCCGGGAGGCCCTGAAGGCGACCACCGACGCGCTCACGTACTTCTCCCGGACGCTCGGCCCGTACCCCTACCCGCACCTGACGGTCCTCGTCCCTCCCTTCAACGCGCTCGAGGCGGGAGGCATGGAGTACGAGACCTTCTTCACGACGTTCGGTTCCAACCAGTTCCCGATGAACGCCGACGGGGTGACCCGCTTCGTCACCGTCCACGAGTTCGGCCACGGGTACTTCATGGGGATGCTGGCCTCGAACGAGTTCGAGGAGCCCTTCCTGGACGAGGGGATGGACCAGCTCTGGGACGTGCGCATGCTGGCCGCGGAGGGCTACCGGCTGCGCTTGCCGGCGCTGGCCCGGTGGCTCGGCTTCCGGGTCCCGGAGGTCCGGGCCTGGGACGCCGAACGGTTCGGGGGCACCGGCCGCCACCAGGCCGATCCCATCGCCGGCAATTCCTGGAAGCGCTGGTCGAGCGGGAGCTACAACCTCGTCTACTCCCGCACCGCGCTCGTCTTCCACGACCTGGAGCAGGTGCTCGGCACGGCGCTCTTCGAGAAGGCCATGGCTCTCTACTTCGAGCGCTGGCGCTTCCGGCACCCGGGCACCGCCGACCTTCGCGAGGCCTTCGTCGACGCCGGGGCCGACCGGGCGCTCGTCGAGCGCTGGTTCGACGAGCAGGTCTTCGCGAACGGCCCCGTGGACGACCGGATCGTCGGGGTGAAGGCCGAGGAGGTGCTCCCGGCGCTCGGCCTCCGGGAGGCGGACGGCAAGAGGGAGGAGACCACCACCAAGGGGCGCCGGAAGGCGGTCGAGGCGGCCCGCGAGGCCTGGGAGAAGGCGCACGGCGAGCCCGCGCCCGGCGAGCCGGGGCCCTTCCCCTGGCGGAACGTGGTCTCGGCCCGCCGTCACGGGGTGGGAGTCCCGCAGGTGGTGGTGATCACCTTCGAGGACGGGACCGAGGAGCGGATCGACTGGCCGGCCGCCGAGCGATGGGGGCGCTGGGAGTTGATACGGCCAGTCAAGGTCCGCTCGGCGCAGATCGATGCGGGTCGGAAGCTCTTCCTCGACGTCGACAAGCTCGACGACGGGCGCACGCGCGAGGCGCGGCCCGCCCCGGCCGCGCGGATGGCCCTCTCGCTGGGAGGCTGGTTCCAGTTCCTCCTCGCCGTGCTGGAGTCCCTGTGAGGATCGGGGAGTCGATCCGGACGGGCTTCCGGCGCGCCACGCGGTGGCGCCTCCTGCTGCTCTGCGTCCTCCTCACCGCGGTTCCGGCCGCTCTGGCGACCCTGCCGGTCTGGCGATTCCTCTCCGGTCTTCTCGACCACGCGCCGCGAGCCGGGCTGCTCGCCCGCGGCCTCGAGGGGTCCTGGCTCCCCGACCTCGCGCGGGCGCTCGGGGAGAGCCCCCCGTGGCAGGCCATCCCCGGCTGGATGCTCAGCTCGCTGGGGGTCGCCCTCTTCTTCGCCCCGGCCCTCACCGGGGCCATGCTCGCAGAGGCGGGCTCGGACCACCCGCTCCGCTTCCGCCCGCTCCTCACCGGGGCCGGCCGGTTCTACGGCCGGATGTTCCGCATGGTGCTGGTCGGGGCGATCCCTCTCGGACTGGCCGGCCTCGGCGCGGCGCTGATCGCGAAGGGCACCGACCGGGCCGTCGAGAAGATGGTCACCGAGGCGGCGGCCGCCTCCCGGCACCGCTGGGCGCTCGTGGCCATGGGTGCGCTCGTCTTCGTGGCCCAGCTCACCGTCGACGCCGGACGCGCCCGCATGGCGGCCCGCCCCGACCGGCGCAGCGCGCTCGTCGCCTGGGTGTCGGGTTCCTGGCTCGTCGTCCGCAATCCCGTCCACGTCCTGGCCGTCGGCCTGGCCGGCGCGGCGGCCGGGCCGGTGCTGGGACTCGTGATCCTGGCGGTCCGGGAGCGGCTGCCGGCCGGCCCTCGCTGGGCCGTGGTCGCCGGGATCCTCCTCGCCCAGGGCGCCGCAGCGGCGGTGGGGTGGGGGAGGGCGGTTCGCCTCGCCGGCCTCGCCCGGCTCTCCCGCGCCGACCAGGAGGCGCGGCTCGCTACGGGAGGGAGGCGAGGAGAGCCATGACGAACGGGGGGAGGAGCACGCTGGGAACCCGGACACCCTCGCCGAGCCCCCTCACGGAGCCGCCTTCCTCTCCGGAGCCTTCGGAAACGTCATGTAGCCCTTGCCGTACCACCAGGTCATCGCCTCGACGCGCAGCTGCCCGGCCCTCACCATCGGGTCCTGCTCGGCCAGCGCCCGGGCCTCGGCGACCGATCCCACCCGGTAGACGCAGACGCCCCGGTAGGCCGGGTCCGCCTGGTCCGAGAACGGTCCTGCCACCACCATCTTGCCCGCGTCCCCCATGGCGGTGAGGTGGGCGATGTGCTCCTTCTGGAGCGCCTCCGCCTCCTCGGCGGGGAGCTTCTTCCAGGTCGGCGCGCGCATCAGGAGGACGAGCTGGACCGACTCCATCTCGAACTTCGGCGGGGCCGGGGCGGCCGGCTTCACCGGCTCGGACCCCGAGGCGGCGACCGGGATGGTCAGGACGGCGGCGAGAAGGGCGGCGAGGCGGGCGGCGAGGCGGGCGTGGCGCATGGAGCCTCCGGGTCGGGGGTCCGGTTCCTCTATTCGGCGGACCGGCTACCGGCACTCCGGCGTGCCGTCGGGCGGACTCATGGGGCGCGCGCTCACCGGTCGAGGAGCCCGCGCTTCCTCGCCAGGCTGCCGAGCCTCTCCTTGATCCGCTCGAAGCGCTTGGTCAGGGTGTTCGGCTTCACGCTCCGTCCGTCCCGGGAGAGCACCTCGGCGCACTCGGACCAGGAGAGCCCCTGGTCGACGCGGAGAGCCGCGAGCGCCCGGTCGTCGAGGGAGAGCGCCTCGCGCAGGGCCAGGAGCTCCTGCCGGCGCGCCTCGAGCCGCTCGTCGGTCGAGGTGGCCACCGTCTCGGCGATGCGGGTGGCCTCGCCCGTGTCGAGGCGCTGTCGCCGGATGCGCCAGGGTTGCTTGCGCAGGTCGCAGGCGACGTTCCAGGCGATGCGGTAGGCCCAGATGCGAAACGGCGCCGTGCCCCGGAACTCCGGCAGGCCACGCCACAGGTTCTCGGCGAACTGGGCGAAGGCCTCCCGCGCGTCGTCCTCGTGCCCGAGGACCGAGCGGAGGTAACGGAGCACTTGCGGACCGTAGCCCTTGATGGCCGCGGTCGCCGCTTCGTGCTCCCTACCTGCGCCGAGAAGGCCGCGGATGGTCTCCTCGAGGATGTCCTGCGCGTCCATCTGATTCTCGACCCTCCCGCCCGGGGACAAGATAAACGTTCGAACCCTCAAGGGTATCGAGATGTTGCATCGGGCATAGCACCCAGGAGGGTCTGTCACGTTTCACGAGGATCGTCGTCACCCAGTGCTTCATCGGGCGGCGGGCGCCGGGGCAGGTCCACCGCCTGGTGGAGTGGGCGGAGATCGCGCTCTCCCGGCTCCCGCCCACGTCGCTCTGGGGCGACCCGGACGCGCGGACGGTTCTCGAGGAACTGGCGGACGAGGTCCGGACCCCCGCGTGATCGGGCCCGACTGTCTCTTGCGTGGGGCGCCGCCCCGGGCGAAAGTCCCGCGATGCAACTGATCCTCGCCTTCGCCGTCCTCGGCGTCCTGCTGGTCGCGGGAGGCTGGCTCCTGCGGCCGGTTCCCCCGGAGCACCTCCGGGGCTCCCGCCTCGGGAACGCGGTGGTCCTCCGCCCGCCCCGCGGGCGGTACGCCATCCTCGCCGTCATGGCCATCGGACCCACGCTGCTCGTCGGCGTGGTCGCGGCGACCGCGGCGCGCAAGGAGGGGATGAACGCGGGCGGGCTGGCCGTGGTGGTCCTCGTCATGGCCCTGGGCCTGGCCGTCTTCGCGTACTTCCTGATCGCCGAGCGGCGGATGCAGGTCCGGATCGACGACCGGGGCGTGGAGCGGACCGACCCGCTCCGCCGCACCGTGGTCGCCTGGACGGCGGTCGAGAAGATCTCCTACAACGGCACCAGCCGCTGGTTCTTGCTGACCGGCCCGGGCGGGGTCCGCCTGTGGGTTCCGGAGAACATGGCCGGCATCGGCGACTTCGCCGACCGCGCCCTGGCGGGCGTGCGCCCCGCGGTGCTCGCCGCGTCGCCGGCCACGAAGGAGGCGCTCGAGCAACTTGCCGCCGAGGCCTGCGACGAGGACGCGGCGGCAGGAAAGGCCGGGCAGTGACCGACCCCGCTCGGAGGGAGAGGGTCCGGCGCATCGCCTCCAAGGTCGGGGTGGGCGTCAGCGCCTTCTGCGTGTTCACCGCGGGCTGGATCGCCATGAAGAGCGACGACTGGAAGATCATCGCGGTGGTCTCCGTCCTGGCGCTCGTGGCGGGGCTCGTGGCCTCGAAGCTCGCGGCCGGCAGCCGCTGAAAGCGAAGAGGCCGCGGCCGGGACGGATCCCGGACCGCGGCCCCGGTGCGGGTGCGAGCTACCCGCCGTTGCAGACGAGGCTGGCGAAGATGATCGGCCGCGTGGCGGGATCCGGGTACAGCTCGCAGATGGGGATCTTCGGCGTGGCCGAGTGGCAGTCGCCGCAGCTCCCGGCGGCTCCGAGGTCCTGGGCCTTGGGCGCCACCTCGTGGTTCATGTCCATGTAGAGCTTGGTGTAGCGCCAGTCGTACCCCGGGTTCACCCCGTCGTATTTCGCGAACGGGGGCGTGCCGGCCGGCACCTGCCCGGCGGCGATGGCGCCCACGGCGAAGACCTTCCCCCAGAGCTTGTCGACCGAGGGCTGGCCCGGCGCCGTGCCGGCGTCGAACTTGTAGGTCGAGTAGTCGTAGCCGGGCGCCTGCACCACGCCCCAGAAGCTGCCTGGGCCGAAGACGTTGGGGTTGATGACGAAGCCGTTGGCGCCGTCGACGTACATGGCCTGGCGGCCGCGCATGAGCTTGAACGGCATGATCTTGCCGTCGGCGGGGCTGCCCGCGGGCTCCCCGAGGGTCAGCCGGTTGGCGTCGTCGGGGGTGGTGCCCAGCGTGCCCAGGTCTCCCTTGTCGGAGGTGCGCACGTGGCTCGACTTGCCGTTCGACCAACGGTAGGCCGGGATGATGTTCTTCTTCCAGACGAAGTTGCCCTTGATGTAGTCGTAGCTCGTCACCGAGGTCGTGGAGGTGGCGTCCGGGACGCCGTCCTCGTTCACCTTGGTGGTCACCACGCCGTTGGTGCAGGTCCCGGGGGTGCCGGCGCAGGTCTTGTTGTCCCCCGCGGTGGACCAGTCCCAGTCCATCTTGGCGAACTGGGTCTTGGAGAACCGGGGGATGTGGCAGGTCTGGCAGGCCAGCTTGGCGACGTGGTGGTCGAGCCAGGAGCCGTAGGTCTGGACGGTCGCGACGTGCGGGGTCGAGCCGTGGCAGTCGCTGCAGGAGACGCGGGCAGTGTGCGTGGGGACGTGCACGCCGCTTCCGGCGAACCCGTGACCCGAGCTGGCGTGGCAGTCGGAGCAGGTCATGCCGCGCCCCATGTGGACGTCGGTCGTCTCGGCGGGGTTCTTCAGGCCCGACCCCATCAGCTTCACGTTGTCGCCGCCGCCCGCGTAGAAGTGGCAGGCGCCGCAGTTGGCGCGGGTGGGGAGGACGATCCCCTGGACCACGGCCGCGAGGTCGACGGTCGGGTTGGGCCGTCCGAAGTCCTTCGGGTTCTTCGTGTACCTGGCCGGGTCGGCGTGGCAGACGAGGCAATCGACGCGGTTCGCGAGCGGGATGGAGCTGTCGTCGAGGGTGTAGGCCCGGGCGGACTTCTGCGGCCTGGAGGCATCCGGATCGCCTCCGTAGCCGGCGTGGCACTGGTCACAGCGCTTCTCGTTGGAGGGAACGCCGACGCAGAAGTTGTTGACGAGGTTCACCTTGCCGACGTTGCCCGGGTTCACCGGGGTGACGAGGTCGACGATCGACACCAGGTCGGGCGTGGGGCCGGCCCACGTCCAGTGGGCCGAGGCCATGATCTCCTGGCCGGCGCCCGGGTGGCACTGCAGGCAGGCCGCCGTCACCTCGTAGCCGGTTGCGAACGGACCGGCGAGGGGAAGGCCGGGCTGCGCGAGCGTGGCGTGGAGCGTGGCCGTCACCTGGACGCAGTGGTCGCTGGCGGCATCGCAGGTCGTGCCGGTCCCGCAGAGCCCCTTCCAGGCCGGGGTAGCCCCGGAGGTGTCGCACGAGGAGCACCCCGGGTACGGGGCCGTGCAGGTGAGCGCCGCGACCGCGACGCACTGCCCCATCTGGCAGGCGGTTCCGGGGCCACAGGCCGGCTCGCAGGCGAGCGGGACGCAGGTGTCGCTGGCGGCCTCGCAGGCCGTGCCGGCGCCGCACTGCCCCACCCAGGCCGGGGTCGCCCCGGAGGTGTCGCAGGAGGAGCAGCCGGGGTAGGCCTCGGTGCAGGCCACGCGGACACAGGAGCCGTCGACGCAGACGTTCCCGGCGCCGCAGAAGTCGGCGCAGGTGGCGGAGGGGGTGGAGGAGGTACAGGCGGCGAGCGCCGAGAGGAGCAGCGCCGCGAGCAGGGTGGTCTTGCCGTTCAAGTTCGAGTCCTTTCCCGACGGGATGAGCGGTCCGCGGCCCCTGGCCGCGCTCGTCGGTGGCCACTCCCTGAGCACGGCCCGTACCAACGACGTGGGGCATTTCCCCCAGCCTTTCCGGGCCCAAAAACCTCGGGTCGGGGCAGGTCACCCACTTCCGGGCGGGGGAGGACGTTCACGTTGGACCGGGCGCCGAAACGGTTTAACGTTCAGAAGTCGAACCTTGAACGCCCCCCCTGGCTCGGAACACTCGGCATGCCCCTGGTCGCCCCCCCCACCGACGTCCCCTACCTCGGCCTCGGCAGCGAGGCGTCCATGCGGGCGCTCGCCGACGCGCTCCCCGACGCCCTCTTCACCATCGACCTGGACGGCCGGGTGACCTACTGGAACGGCGCCGCGCAGCGCATCACCGGATGGACGCCGGAAGAGGCCCTGGGCCGGGACTGCTCCATCCTGGCCGGCGATGCCCTCCGGGGCTGCTCGTGCGGCATCGGCCCCCTCAAGTGCGGGCTGGCCGAGCAGGGCCGGACCTCGAAGACCTGCACCCTCCGGACGAAGGACGGACGCCTCCTGCTCATCGTGAAGAACGCGGTCCCCCTCTACGACGCCCAGGGGAAGCTCTCCGGGGCGATGGAGACCTTCACCGAGGTGGGCGAGGAGGGATTCGAGCCGCGCTGCGACTGGCGTCCGGCCACCCGAGGAGAAGCCGACTTCTGCGGCATCGTCGGGCGCCATCCCAGGATGGCGGAGCTCTTCCAGACCATCGGCCTCGTGGCCCACTCCAACGCCACCGTGATGATCCTGGGCGAGAGCGGTTCCGGCAAGGAGTGCGTGGCCGAGGCGATCCACCGCGGCTCGACGCGGGCCTCGGGACCGTTCGTCCGGGTCTCCTGCTCGGCGCTGAACGAGAACCTGCTCGAGAGCGAGCTCTTCGGACACGTGAAGGGGGCCTTCACCGGTGCCGTGCGCGACCGGCGCGGCAGGTTCCAGGAGGCCCACGGGGGCACCCTGCTGCTCGACGAGATCGGCGACATCTCCCCGGCCGTGCAGGTGAAGCTCCTGCGCGTCATCGAGCAGCGGGAGATCGAGCGGGTCGGCGACTCCATGCCCATCAAGGTGGACGTGCGGCTCATCTGCGCCACCCACCGCGACCTGAAGGGCATGGTCGACGCCGGCCGGTTCCGCGCCGACCTCTACTTCCGGCTGGCCGTCTTCCCGGTCCGCGTGCCGTCCCTGCGCGAGCACGTGGAGGACATCCCGCTCCTGGCGGATGCGTGGATGGCCAGGTTCGTCGCCGGTGGGGGAACCCGGCCGGCGGGGATCTCGCTCGCCGCGATGGCAGCGCTGGAGGGCTACGGCTGGCCGGTGAACGTGCGCGAGCTCCAGAACGTCCTCGGGTTCGCGGCCCTGCGCTCCGGGGGTGGGGTGATCGACCGGCAGCACCTTCCGGAGGAGCTGCTCGCGCAAGCCCGGCCGGCCCGGACGCCGGCTCCGAAGCCCGCCACCCCGGCGCCCGCCCGGCGCCCGGCGGAGCTCGAGACCTCCGAGATCGTGGCCACGCTGGAAGCCTGCGGCGGCAA
>DAIEMM010000087.1 GCA_027349605.1 Anaeromyxobacteraceae bacterium | reverse complement strand
CGGCGATGCGCGGCGGCTCGCGCTGCCAGACCCGCGTGATCGAGCCCTCGCGCTTGCCCTGGGCGGCCTGGACGTCGTCGGCGGACACGAAGCCGAAGCGCCCCTTCTCCCACTCCACCTTGTAGAGGTTGCCCACCTTGGCGGTCACCGGCAGCACCGCCCCGCGGGCGGCCTCGGCGAGCGGGGGCGCGTAGGCAGCGGCGCCGGAGCGCACCGGGGTGAAGAGGGCGGAGACCTTGACCGCGCCGGTGGCGGCCTGGCGCACCGGGGGCTGGGTCACGACTGGGATCTCCACCTTCTCCGAGATGAACTCCTCGAGCTTCTCGTCGACGACGGTGAAGCGGAGCGGGATCTCGGCGAGCTTGATGCCCTTCTTCACCTCGAGCTCGAGGACGGCCGGGCGGCTCTCCCCAGGCGGGATCGACCCCAGGACGGCGCGTCCCTTCTTGATGAAGACCTTGTCGTCGCCCAGGTTCTTCACCGAGACGTAGGTCTTGTCGCCGCTGGCTCCCGCGCCGACGTTCTTCACGTCCACCCGCAGGGTGATCTCCTCGCCGCGGGAGAGGAGGCCGTCGCCGTCGCCCTTGGCCTCGTCGTCGGTCTGCCAGGTGAAGGCGAAGAGCGGGCGGGGAATCTCCAGCACCTCGAAGCGGGTCCGGGCGTCGGGCCAGCTGTTCCCGGTGTCGTCCTGGAGCTGCAGCGCGACCTGGTCGAGCCGGCTGTCCATGCCGCGCGGCACCCGCAGCGGCACCGTCCAGCTCCGCTGCTGCCCGGGCTTGACCGCGCCGAAGACGAACTCGCGCCGGTCGAGGAAAGGGGCGTCCTCCACCCGGGTGAAGCCGCGCAGCCTCTGGACGGGCACGTCGCCGTCGTTCTTCACGGTGACCGTCCAGGGCACGGTCTCGCCGGCCCGCACCATCTTGCCGTCGGGCGGAGAGAAGCTGACCGCCAGCTTGGGCGTGCCGGTCCCGGGAGTTCCCGGGCTCCAGTCGACGCACATCTGGGTGAGCCGGGCCTGCAGGCGCGACTGCTCGTCGGCGCGGCGCTCCGCGACCAGCGCGCGGGCCGCCTCGATCTGGCGGGTGCGGTCGGGGAAGGGAGCCCGCACGAGCAGGTCCTTGGCGAAGCGGATCTGGTAGTCCTCGACCAGCTCGTCGGGGTTGGCGTCGGCCTCCTCGTCCTCCTGCTGGGCCGTGGTGAGCTCCGGATCCTCGGAGTGGGCCCGCGCCTCCTCACGGGCCTCCTTCTTGAGGGCCTTCGCGACCATGTCCTCCTTCTCGTCGAGGAGGTAGCGGAGCTCGAGCAGGGGCTTCTCGGCGATCTTCTTCTCCCCGGTGCGCTTGGCCTCGGGGCCGCCCAGGAGGGGGTTCTTGAAGTGGTGGTCCAGGTCGGCCTCGCCCATGGAGCGGGGAGGGGCGAACCAGTTCACCGCGTCGGGGAGGGCCCGGCCCGGCTGCAGCCACACGTCGGGGGTGATGCCCACCTCCTGGATGGAGATGTCACCCGGGGTGAGGTACTGGGCGATGGTCAGCTTGAGCGCGGCCTCGTCGCCGCCGTGGGCCGGATCGCTGAAGTCGTAGAGGACCTGCACCGACCCCTTGCCGAAGGTCTGGCGGCCGGCCACCAGCGCGCGGTCGTTGTTCTTCAGCGCGCCGGCGACGATCTCGCTGGCCGAGGCCGACGAGTTGTTGACCAGGACCACCACCGGCAGCTGGGCGTAGTCGTTGCGGTCGGCATGGGCCTCCTTCACCTCGTGGATCTGGCGGCGGTCCCCCTCGCCCACGGTCTTCACGATGACCCCCTGGGAGAGGAAGAGGTCGGAGACCGAGATGGCCTGCTCGAGCAGCCCGCCGGGGTTGCCGCGCAGGTCGAGGATGAGCCCGGAGAGCTTGCCGCCCGCGGCTGCCGCCTCGGCCTTCTCCTGCTCGATGGCCCGGGTGAGGTCACGGGTGGTGTTGGCGGAGAACTGCGCCACCTTCACGTAGCCCACGTTCTTGTCGAGGAGCTTGGCGAAGGGGACGGTCTCGACGTTGATGACCTCGCGGACGATGGCCATCCGCCGGGGCTCGGCCCCGGGCCTGCCCACCGTGACGTTGACGCGGGTGCCGGGCTTGCCGCGCAGCCGGTCGACCGCCTCCTGCACGTCCATGTTGATGGTGGACTGCTCCTCGATCCGGGAGATGACGTCCTTGGCGCGGATGCCGGAGCGCTGCGCCGGCGTGCCCTTCAGGACCTTCATGACCGTGAGGTTTCCGTCCCGCATGCCGATGACGAAGCCCAGGCCGCCGAACTCGCCGCGGGTCTGGAGGCGCATCTCCTTGAAGAACTTGGGCTCGAGGAGGACCGAGTGCGGGTCGAGGGTCTGGAGCATGCCGTTCGCCGCGGCGTACTCGACGTCGCCCAGGTTCTTGTGGGCGACGAGGTGGTCCTGGACGAAGTCCATGATCTCGGCCAGCTTCTGCCGGAAGGTGAAGATGGAGCTCACGCCGGAGACGTCGAAGTCCCGGGAGGCCTCGCCCACCGTGACCTTGACCTTCCCGGCGTTCACGTCCCCCTCGACCATGACCTCCGCCACGGTCTTCTCCATCGCGCCGAGCGACCCGGCCAGCATCGACTTCGGATTCACCCTGCGTGGATCGACGTAGTTCTCCTGGACCGCCAGCACGACCTTGGTGACCACCGGCAAGGTCTTGAGCCGGTAGCCGGGCGCGGCGTCGGAGGCGTTCTCGTCCCCGGAGGGCGATCCCGCGTGATTGCCCAGGGATGCGACCGCGTCCGGCCCGGGGGGCCGGTGCGGCGCCGGTCGGTGGGCGAGGGCGAAGGAGATGCCGGCCGCGAGCGCGAGCGCGACCGCCGAGGCGGCGAAGAAACGGAGGAGGCTCTTCATGTGGGGACGAATCCTCGGCGGATCGAAAAAGACCGCCCTTTTCACGAGGATAGGGGCAGGGGAGCGGTGGTGCAAGGGGATCGACCTCCAGGTGGCGACGCGTCTTCGCGCGCACGAGGGGGAACGAGCCCGCAGCCGCCGCCATTCCCCCGCTCCATCCAGTCCCGGAGGGACGGGGACGCGCGCCGAGGTGGCGCCACCGGTCCCCCGTCGGTACAGTCCCGCGCATGTCGCTCGACCGGAAGATCGCGGAAAGCCCCCCTCTCCGGGGTGTGGAAGACCTCGTGGCCTGGTTCCGCGAGCGCGAGCACCCGGCGGCGGAATGGAGGGTGGGCATCGAGTTCGAGGCCCTGGCACAGGTCGCCGGCACCCTCGACCCGGTCCCCTTTGCCGGGACGCGCGGGATCGAGGCGGTCCTCCGGGCCTACTCGAGATTCGGGTACGAGCCCTTCGAGGAGAATGGCCGGGCCATCGCCGCCCAGAAGGGCGGACTCACCGTCTCCATCGAGCCGGGAGGGCAGCTGGAGCTGTCGGGACGGCCCTTCCAGGACGTGCACGCGGTCGCCGAGGAGCTCGACCGGCACCTGGAGATCGGCCGGTCCATCGGCCAGGACCTCGGCGTCGAGTTCCTGGCCAGCGGCTACCGCCCGTGGGGAACCCCC
>DAIEMM010000009.1 GCA_027349605.1 Anaeromyxobacteraceae bacterium | reverse complement strand
AACCAGGTGGCGGAGCTGAGGCAGGCGAGGGAGCGCAGGGAGCTCGTGCCGCTGGCCCGATCGGGCGAGCTCTCGCGCCTGGGCTACCTGACCTCCTGGGCGGCCGTGGTCTTCCTGGAGGGCAGGTTCGGACGGGAGCGGGTGATGGCCGCGGTGCGGGCCACGCTCGCCGGGGAACCGTTCGAGAAGGCGCTCCGGCGGGAGACCGGGCTGTCGCCGGAGGACGTGGACCGGGCCTTCGACGCGTGGGTGGGAAGGCTGTGACCGGTGTGACCCGCGGCGGACCTGTCAAAAGCGAAAAGAAATCCCGTAAACCTTGAAAATCGCCGCACCGAGGGCATACCCTTCCGGGCCATGGTGCGAGAGAAGTCCATGCTCGGGGCGAAGGTCCGGGCGCTGCGGCGGCAGAAGAGCGTGAGCCAGGTGCAGCTCGCCGACCGGCTCGGCATCTCGCCCTCCTACTTGAACCTCATCGAGCACAACCGCCGCGCCATGCCGGCGCCGCTGCTCATCAAGATCGCCGAGATCTTCGAGCTCGACCTGAAGGCGCTCTCGACGGAGCAGGACGCCCGCACCGTCGCCGACCTCATGGAGCTCTTCGGGGACCCGATCTTCGAGCACGAGGACGTGACCACCGCCGAGGTGCGCGACCTCGCCGCCCATGCCCCCACCGCGGCCCGCGGGATCCTGAAGCTCTACCACGCGTTCCGCGAGGCCCGGGAGGCGGCCGACAACCTGGCCATCAAGATCTCCGGTCGCGGCGACCTGACCGGCGTGGACGCCTCGCGCATGCCCACCGAGGAGGTCTCCGACCTCATCCAGCGCCACACCAACCACTTCCCGGAGATGGAGGAGGGAGCCGAGCAGCTCTGGCGCGACGCGCGGCTCGGCGGGGACGACCTGCAGCAGGGCCTCGAGCACCAGCTGCGGCTCCACGGCATCCAGGTGAGGATCGAGCGCACCGCCGACATGGGGGACGCCATCCGGCGCTTCGACCCGGAGAAGCGCGTCCTCACCCTGTCGGAGGTGCTGCGGCGCGGCTCGCGCAACTTCCACCTGGCCTACCAGATCGGGCTCGAGACCCAGCACGCGGCGCTCGACCGCTACGCCGCCGACCCGCTGCTCACGAGCGACTCGGCCCGCGCGCTGGCGCGGGTGCTCCTCGCCAACTACTTCGCGTCCGCCGTGCTCATGCCCTACGGGCCCTTCCTGGACGCGGCGCGCCAGGAGCGCTACGACATCGACCTGCTCGGCCACCGCTTCCGCACCAGCTACGAGCAGGTCTGCCACCGGCTCACCACGCTGCGCCGCCCCGGGGCCGAGGGCATCCCCATCCACTTCGTGCGCGTCGACATCGCCGGCAACATCTCCAAGCGCTTCTCCGCCTCCGGCCTGCGCTTCGCCCGCTTCTCGGGCGCCTGCCCGCGCTGGAACGTCTTCCAGGCCTTCCTCACGCCGGGGATGATCCGCACCCAGCTCTCCCAGATGCCCGACGGCACCACCTACTTCTGGGTTGCACGCTCCGTGTACAAGGAGGGCGGCGGGTTCCACGCGCCGCGCACCCCGCTGGCCATCGCCATCGGCTGCGAGGTGGGGCACGCGCGCAAGATGGTCTACGCCGACGGCATGAACCTGGACTCGCGCGAGGCGGTGGTGCCGGTGGGGCTCACCTGCCGGCTCTGCGAGCGCACCGACTGCGAGCAGCGGGCCTTCCCGCCCATCCAGCACCCCCTCCAGGTCCAGGAGAACGTGCGCGGGGTGAGCTTCTTCGCGCCGGTGAGCGACCGCTGACGGTCAGCCCTCGGCGGCGTCCTCCGGCTCGGTGACGAGCGGCGCCAGGAGGAGCAGCACCGCCACGAAGGCGTATCCGGCCACGAACGGCCACGCCGGCCGCAGGTCCATCACCGCGTCCTGCGGCGTGAGCTTCCACGCGTGCGTCAACCCCAGCGCCGACAGCACCGCCCCCGCCGCGAACCACCCCGCCGCCGCCCGGAAGCGCCGCTCGATGATCATCACCGTCCCGGCCGAGAGGATCATCGCCGTGAAGATGAAGCCCTGCTCGAGCGCGAAGGCGCCCTCGATCCAGGTGTCGCCCTTCAGGAACTCGCCGACGAGCGCCGACGAGAAGGGCGGCCCGCCCGGCGCGCCCACGCCGGCCGCGCGCAGGCCGCCCTTGGCGAGGAGCGCCCCCCAGGCCCCGATGGCCGGCAGGAGCCCCATGACCACCGCCGGCGCGTGGAGCCGCGGCACCGCCTG
>DAIEMM010000498.1 GCA_027349605.1 Anaeromyxobacteraceae bacterium | reverse complement strand
GCGCCTTCCAGCGCGAGGGACAGGGCGACGAGGGCGGCGGGCTTCCACATGGCGAACCTCCTGGTCCACCTCCCTACGCGGCCGCCGGCGGCCTATTTCGAGCCCGGGGCGATCAGCCCTGGAGGTCGGCGGCGAGCGCCTGCCGCTGCTCCGGGGTGAGGGCCGCCTCCGCGGTGAGCCGCGGGTGGTCCGACCCCACCGCCACCGGCACCTCGCCGCCGGTGTCGAACTTGAGGTACTGGACCGAGGAGAGCCGCTCCTCGCCGACCTGGCGGGGATCGAAGGTGGCCTTCACCTTCCGTCCACTGGCGGTCTTCACGTAGAGGCTCCCGGGAAGGCCCATCCAGTCGCGCAGCTTCACGGCCCGTTCGGCGGGGTCGTCGATCTCGATGAGCAGCGCCGCGCCCAGCTCTCCCTTCCGGCCCAGGAGCTCGTTGTAGGTCTCGAGCTCGTGGGCGATGGCCTCCTCGTCGACCATGCGCTCCGCCCGGACCATCTCCTGGACCTGGTAGCGGACGGTGTCGCGGTTCTCGAAGAGGAAGGTCAGCGCCTCGCCCAGGTGGACGCGGCGCGGCCCCTTCACTGCGAGCAGTTCCTCGCGGATCCCCGGCCGGGCATTCTCGTAGGCGGTGAGGTCGAGGATCTCGTCCCGGGTGACGGGTTTCATCACGTCCCTTCCTTTCCTCCCGTGCCGAAGCCGTTCTCACGGTAGGCCCGGGCCAGCACGGTCATGGGGTGGAGCGGCCGGTTCCCGGCGAACTGCTCGAACTGGACCGAGGCCAGCGGGCAGTCGGTGCACCAGACCTGTGCCTCGGCCGCCTTCATCCCCTCGAAGGCCTTGTGGCCGATGCGCCCCGAGGCGTCGTGCCCCTCCACGGTCATGGCGTAGGTGCCGTCGTGCCCGCAGCACTCCATCACCGTGGCGGCCACCTCGACGCCGGGGATGCGGCGGAGCAGGTCGCGCCCCTTGAAGCCCACCGCCTGCGCGCGCAGGTGGCAGGGGGCGTGATAGGCGACCTTCCCGCCGGGGGGGGTGCTCTTGAAGTCGGTGCTGAAGCGGGGCTCGTTGCGGATGGACCAGAGGTACTCGGAGACGTCCATCACCGCGGGTGCGAGCTTCTCGGCGCGGGCGCGGTCCTCCCCCTCCAGCAGGTGGGGCCACTCCCGCCGCATCATCATGGAGCAGGTGGGGTTCACGACGAGGACCTTGGCCCCCTTCTCGACGAAGGGGAGCAGGAGGTCGAGGTCGTCGTGGGCCTGGCGGCGAAGCTGCTCCACGTCGCCGTGCTCCCAGACCGGCATCCCGCAGCAGCGCAGCCCCTTCACCACCCGCACGTCCACGCCGTTCTTGCGGAGCACCTCGAGGGTGTCGCGCCCGAGCGCGGTGTCGTTGTTCTGCACGTAGCAGGTCTGGAAGAGGACCGCGTCGCCGCCCGGCTCGGGCTTCACCCAGCCGGCGCCCTCGGCCCAGGCGTCGAAGGCGGTGGTGGCGAAGTCGGGCAGGGCGGCGTGGCGATCCACGCCAAGGACCTTCTCCATCATCCAGCGCGCCGGGGCCACCTTGTTCATGGCGTTGGCCAGGCCCAGCGACATGCGGGCCATCTTTCCCGACAGGTCGGGGTCGCCGAGGAACTTCTCGCGCAGCGTCGGCTTGCCGCCGCGGGCCCGGAACTCCTGGGCGTCGTAGCGGTGGACCAGCGCGGGGAAGTCGAGCTGGTAGGGGTGGTTGTCGCGCGGGGTGTAGGGGCACTGCACCTCGCAGAGCTTGCACTGGAAGCAGTCGTCCATGACCCCCGGGATCTCGGACGCGCTCAGGGTGTGGACGTCGTGCTCGCGCTCGTCGAGGAGCTCGAACAGGCGGGGGAAGCTGTCGCAGAACTTGAAGCACATGCGGCAGCCGTTGCAGATGTCGAACGCACGCAGGAGCTCGCCCTGCAGCGCGGCCGGGTCCCAGTACACCGGCTGTGAAGGATCGTAGGACAGCCCGGGGGTCGGGTCGTAGCTGACCTTCTTGCCTGGCTCGGACACGGTCGATCCCTCCCACGAAGAGCGGCCCGGCCCCGGCTGGAACCGGGCCGCGAACGTCCCGGGCTACTTGATGCCGTCGAGCATCTTGCTGAACTTGCCGGCGTGCGACTTCTCGGCCTTGGCGAGCGTCTCGAACCAGTCGGCGACCTGGACGAAGCCCTCCTCGCGGGCGGTCTTGGCGAACCCCGGGTACATGTCGGTGTACTCGTGGGTCTCGCCGGCGACGGCCGACTTGAGGTTCGCCACCGAGTCGCCGATGGGCAGGTCGGTGGCCGGGTCGCCGACCCCCTTCAGGTAGTCGAGGTGGCCGAAGGCGTGGCCGGTCTCGCCCTCCGCGGTCTCGCGGAAGTTGCCGGCGACCTCGGGGTAGCCTTCCACGTCGGCGACCTTGGCGAAGTAGAGGTAGCGGCGGTTGGCCTGCGACTCGCCCGCGAAGGCGGCCTTGAGGTTTCCGTGCGTCTTGCTGCCCTTGAGATTTGCCATGTGGACTCTCCCTTTCTGCTTCTCGAATGGGACGCGGATGGCATCCCTGTTATCCCGGGGCGGAAATGCTGTCTCGGGCAATTCGGGGCCGTTGCCGCGCCCTTCCGGGGACAGTCCTGTCCCGGGCGTCATTCGGACGCAACACATCATACCTATCGATTCAATAGCCTGAGGCTATGAGTCGGACCGGAAGGCCCGTCGCATCCGCGCCGCCAGCTCGGAGAGAGCGCGCGCCTCGCCCGTGACCAGGCGCGTCGATGCCGCGGTCCGCTCGTGGGCGAGGAAGATGTCGTTCATGGCTTCCCGGATGGCCTGCAGCCCGGCCTCCTGCTGCTGGGCCACCTCGGCGATGGCACGGCCGGAGCTGGCCGATGCGGCCAGCGCGCGGGCCAGCTCGCGGATGGTGGCCGCCGCCCCCTCGAGCACCATGGCCCCTTCCCCTGCCCGGACGCTGCCCGCCTCGGCGGACTCGGCGGCCCGGGAGATCTCGCCCTGCACCCCTTCGAGGAGGGTCCGGGCGCGGGTGGCGGCGGCGGCGGTCTCCTCGACGTGCCCGTCCATCCGCGCCACCAGGGCAGGCAGCGCCTCCGGGGCGAGCAGCCCCCCGTCGGCCTGGGACCTTGCCAGGGTCGACAGGGACCGGGTCCGCTCGGCGATGCGGCCCAGCGCATCGGCCACCTCCAGGATGTCGCGCATCCGCCGGTCGAGGCCGCCCACCAGCTCGGAGAGCGCGTGGACCTCGTCGGCCAGGCGGGTGAGCGCCTCCCGCGACTGCTCGGCGACCGAGAGTCCGCGACCGGCGGCGCGCTCGGACTCGAGCGCCAGCCCCACCACCGTCTCGGCGGTGAGCGCCGACGCCGTCGCGTTGCCGGAGAGACGCGCCAGGGTGTCGCTCGTGCCGCGAACGCGCGCGGCCGTCTCCTCCGTGCTGGCGTCGAGCACGGATGCCGCCGTGGCGATGCCGAGGGAGTGCTGGACCAGCTCGGCCGCGGTGCGCTCGGCCTCGTCCCGCCGGGCACGCACGGCGCGCAGGAGATCCACCCGGGCCGCCTCGGCGAGGGCGTTGTCGCGCACCCCCGCCACGGTGCCCAGCAGCCCGAGGAGCGCGGGCACCGCGGCGAGAAGCCAGAGGACCGGGCCCGATGCGCCGAGGGCGGCTCCCGCCGCCGGGAATGCGAGTCCCAGGGCGACACCCGTCGAGGCCAGCGGTATCGGGCGCATCGTCGTGAGGACCCCTCCCGGGTCCGGCGCAGCACCCACCCCGGGTGGCACGAGCCCCGTGGGCGTACCGCCCACGTGGGTGCACCAGGTGAGCCGGGCTCCTCCCTCGCCCTAGGCCGGAGCGGGGACCGTGGGCTTGGCGGCGCGGGCCTCGTGCGCGTCCCAGCGCTTCTGCAGTTCCACTCCCAGGTCCTCGAACTTGGGCGTGATGTCCTTCTTGGCCACGACGTCGAAGCACTGGAGGCACTGGTGGAGGCCGTTCGGGGCCTCGACCACCCACTGGATGTGGTGAGGGCAGTTCATGGTGGCTTTCTAGCGCAGCCTGCGTCCCCGGGGAAGGGCATGCCCAGTGCAGCCCTGGGTCGCATGGCGGACCTGCGCGTTCCCAAGAGGGAGATCCCGGTGGAGGTCGTCCTCCCCGGCGGGGAGGCCCGCCGGGTCTCGATCTACCTCTCGGAGGGCGCGGCCTCGCACCCGGGACCCGAGCGCCTCTCCGACCTGCTCAACGGGTCCGCGCCGTTCATCCCGGCCCGCGACGCCGGCTCCGGCGCCATGACCTTCCTTCACCGTGCGTCGATCGCGGTGGCGCGCGTGGCCGCCGAGGAGGAGCCTTCCGACGCCTCCTTCACCATTCCCATCGAGCACGAGGTGGAGATCACCCTCGCCGACGGGGCCCGCCTCTCCGGCCTCGTCGCCTACGTGGCGCCCGAGTCCCGCGAGCGGCTGGTGGACTTCCTCAACCGGCCCGAGCCGTTCCTCCGCCTGCTGGAGCGCGAGCGGGTCGCGCTGGTCGGCCGGGCCCACGTGGCCCGGGTCGCGCTTCTCCCGGGGTGATCGAGATGGCCCGCCTGGACGCATTCATCGAGCGGCTGGCCGCCAGCCACGGCGGGGAGCTCCTCTTCCAGACCGCGCACGGCGCGGTCCTC
>DAIEMM010000227.1 GCA_027349605.1 Anaeromyxobacteraceae bacterium | reverse complement strand
CGCGCCAGCTCCTGGACGATCTCGATCCAGCGAACCGGCGCCGTCACCTGCTCGACGAGCAGCTGGACGATTCGACTGGTCTCCCGGTTGGCCTTGGCCTCCACGTTGGTGACCACCGGCACGGAGGGCTGCGTCCAGGCGATGGCCCGGAGCACCGGCTCCAGCCGGGCCTTCACGGGCTCCATCAGGGCGCAATGGAAGGGGGCGCTCACCGGAAGGGGCAGGACGCGCTTGGCCCCGGCCTCCTTGAGCTGGAGCCCCGCCTCGGCAACCGCGCTGGCTTCTCCGGCGATGACCGTCTGGTTGGGCTCGTTGTAGTTCGCCGGCGAGACCACCTTGCCGGTGGCGGCCTCGACCGAGGCGCAGATGGCCCGGACCCGCTCGGGGTCGAGCCCCAGGACCGCCGACATGGCGCCCTGCCCGGCCGGCACGGCATCCTGCATGAAGGTGCCCCGGGCACGGACCGCCCGGGCCGCGTCGGCGGCGGAGAGCGCTCAGGCGGCCACCAGCGCCGAGTACTCCCCGAGCGAGTGGCCCGCCACGAGGTCGGGCCGGATCCCCCGCGCCGCCAGCACGGCCGCGGCGGCGGCGGAGACCGTGAGGATGGAGGGCTGGGTGTTGGCGGTGAGCTTCAGCACCTCGTCCGGCCCCTCGAAGCAGAGGGTGGACAGCTTCTCGCCGAGCGCGGCGTCGACGGCCTCGAAGACCGCCCGCGCCTCGGGGAAGGCGTCGTGCAGGGCGCGGCCCATGCCCGCCGCCTGGGAGCCCTGTCCGGGAAAGATGAAGGCCAGCTTCGACACGGCGTCCTCCTACCAGCGAACGAGCGCGCTGCCCCAGGCCATGCCGCCCCCGATGGCCATCATGAGGATCAGGTCGCCCGGCTTGAACCAGCCCGCGCGGTTGGCCTCGTCGAGCGTCATGGGCACGCTCGCCGAGGAGGTGTTGCCATACAACTCCAAATTCATCCAGCACTTCTCCGGAGGAATGCCCAGGCGATCGAGGGTCGAGTCGAGGATGCGCTTGTTGGCCTGGTGGGCGATGACCCAGGTGACGTCCTTGGGCTGGAGGCCGTTCGCGCCGAGCGCCTCCCGGGAGACCTCCTCGAGCGCCCGGACGGCCACCTTGTAGACCTCCCGGCCGTTCATCTTCACGGTGTTGAGCCTCTCGTCGAGCACCTTCTGGCTCATGGGCATCCGCGTGCCGCCGCCGGGCGTGTAGAGGATCGGCCACTGCGACCCGTCGGTGTGCAGGTGGGTGGAGAGGAGGCCGCGGTTCGAATCCTGGGACGGGACGAGCACCATGGCCCCGGCGCCGTCGCCGAAGAGGATGCAGGTGTTGCGATCGGACCAGTCGGTGATGCTCGTGAGGATCTCGGCGCCCACCACCAGAGCCACGCGGGCCACGCCGCTCGACACGTAGCGATCGGCGATGGAGAGCGCGTACAGGGACCCGGCGCAGGCCGCCGACACGTCGAACGCGAAGGCCTTCTTGTTGTGGAGCTGGGCCTGCAGCACGGCCGCGGACGACGGGAACGGGAAGTCGGGGGTGATGGTCCCGACCACGATGAGGTCCACGTCCTCGGGCCGGACGCCGGCCATCTTGAGCGCCTTGTGCGAGGCCTTGAGCGCCAGGTCGCTCGTGGCCTCGTTCGGCGCCGCGATGTGCCGTTCCCGGATGCCGGTGCGCTCGACGATCCACTGGTCGCTGGTCTGCACCAGGGCTTCCAGGTCATTGTTGGTGAGCACATTCTCCGGCACGTAGCTTCCGGTTCCGACGATGAGCGATCGCATGCGTTCCTCCTGGCCTTTCACGCCTCGGACGCCCTGCGGCGCCCCCTGATGCCGGTGGACTCCTCTTCGCCCCGCTCCGCGTCGAGCAGGGCGGAAGCCTGCGCCGCCGCCCTGCCGATCTCCTCCGTGCAGCTCGCCCGGGCCCCGTCGGCCGCCCTCGCGATCGCGTTGGCCACGGCGCGCCTGTCGGACGATCCGTGGGCGATGACCGCGACGCCGTCCACGCCGAGGAGGGGGGCGCCGCCGATCTCCCGCCAGTCGACCTTCCGCCGGATCTCGTCGATGGCGTTCCTGACCAGCGCTCCGCCCAGCCTGGCCGGGAGCGTCCGGTGGAGCGCCTCCTTCATCATGAGGGCCAGCGCCTGGGCCGTTCCCTCCATGGTCTTCAGCGCCACGTTGCCGGTGAACCCGTCGGTGACGACCACGTCGACGTCGCCGCCGAGGAGATCGCGCCCCTCGCAGTAGCCCTGGAAGCGCAGGCCCGAACGGGCCAGCGCCGCGGCGGCGGTCCGGGTCAGCGCCGTCCCCTTGCTCGCCTCCTCCCCGTTGGCGAGCAGCGCGACCCGGGGGCGGGAGACGCAGAGGACGCGCCGGGAGTAGACCTCGCCCATCAGCGCGAACTGCACCAGGTGGAGAGGCTTGCAGTCGACGTTGGCTCCGGCGTCGAGCATCAGCGGTCGCCCCCTGGCGGCCGGCAGCACCGAGACGATGGCCGGCCGCTGGACGTCCCCGGAGCAGCCGAGCACCATCATGGCTCCGGCCATGAACGCGCCGCTGTTCCCGGCGCTGACCGCGGCCGAGGCTTCCCCGTCCCGCACCAGCTCGAGGGCCACCCGGATGGAGTTCTGCTTCTTCCGGCGCATGGCCTGGCCGGGGTGGTCGTCCATGCCCACGACCTCGGGAGCGTGGCGCACCTGCACCGGCAGGTTCCAGCTGGCGCGCTGCCGGTCGAGTTCGGCGCGCACCCGTTCCTCCGGGCCGACGAGGATGATCGCCTGCCCCTTGCGCGCTGCGTCAATCGCGCCCTGTACGATCGCGACGGGGGCGTTGTCGCCCCCCATGGCATCCAACGCGACCGGCGCGATGGACGCGGCCATCGGGCCCTACGCGCCCTCGGTGACCTGCTGATCCTTGTAGAAGCCGCACGAAGGGCAGATCCGGTGCGACATCACCGGCTCCTTGCACTTCGGGCAGAGGGTCACGTTGGCCGGCGTGATCTTGAAGTTGGCGGCGCGCCGACGGTTGCGCCGCATGCTGCTCGTCCGCTTCTTGGGAACTCCCACGGTGTTCGCTCCTTGTGAAGTGTCTCGGTACTACGACTGCCGGAACTTCGAAAGCCCTGCCCAGCGCGGGTCGGGCACGTGGCGGTCGCAGCCGCACGCCTGCTCGTTCTGGTTCTGCCCGCAGACCGGGCAGAGGCCCTTGCAGCCCTCCCGGCAGACCGGGTACGCCGGCAGTGCGAGCACGATCTGCTCCTCGACCAGGGGATCGAGGTCGATCACCTTGCCGCGGTAGGTTTCCTCGTCCACCTGGTGGGGCGTGAAGCTCCCCTCGGAGTGCTCCTCGCCGCCCTCGTGGCTCGCGCCCTCGGCCTCCGCGACCTCCTCGACCGGGACGAGCGAGAGCTGGAAGTCCACCGGGACCGTGGTCCGGGCCGGTGTGAGGCAGCGCCCGCAGGGTGAGGTCAGCTCGACGCTGGTGGTGGCGAGGAAGCGAACCCTCCGGCCGAGCCGCTCGAGACGCGCCTCGACCCTGGCAGGACGGACGGCCAGATAGCCGGCTCGGTCGCCGCGAAGGGCTTCGTCGAGGCGGGACGCCGGGATCTCCCAGGCGCGCTCGAGGCCAGAATCCTTGATTTCGTCAATGTTGACGCGCATTTGCGTCGTTTCCGGGACGTGAAAAGCGGTCCATTATAGGGACCGACCCCTGCAAGTCAAGGCACGCCGGGCCGCGCGGCCCGCCGCTGAAGCTCGAAGGGTATAACCGGCGGCGCTACGGCTTCACGAGACCCCGGGCCACGGCGAGCAGGGCTGCCTCGGCCTTGGTGGAGACGTCCATCTTCTCGTAGATGCGCTTCACGTAGGTCTGGACGGTTCCCTCGGCGATGCCGAGGGCGTTCGCCACGTCGGCATACGTGTGCCCGTGGACGAGGAGCTCGAGGACCTCGCGCTCCCTCTTGGAGAGCGGCGGTCCGTGGTTGCGCTGGTCGGGTGCGTCGCCGCGGAGCTCGGCGAGCAGCACCTTCGCTGCGCGCGGGCTGATGGGGGCGGAGTCGCCGCGGAGCACGTCCTCGACCGCCCGGGCCAGCTCTCCGGCATGGAAGGGCTTGAGGATGTAGCCGGCTGCACCCGCGCGCAGGGCTCCGAGCACGCGCGCCGGGATGTCCACCGCGGTGAGGGCGATGCACATCGTCTTGGGCACTTCCTGGCGGATGGCGGCGATCACGTCCTCGCCACTCATCTTGGGAAGGCCGAGGTCCACGAGCGCCACGTCCGGCACCTCGCGCTTCGCCAGCGCGATCCCGTCCTCGCCCGTCACCGCGGTCCCGCACATCTCGAAGCCGTGCGCAGTCAGGACCTGCGCAATGAGGCGGGCGACCGCCTCGTCGTCCTCGATGGCTATGGCTCTCGTCGGCATCGGAGTTCCCCCGCCCTCTCGGGCGCCCTTGCGCCCGTGTCACTCCATCGGACGTACCACGGACAGGGTACCCGGGCAACGGGCCGGTCGGGGCCGGAGCGGTCGCGCCTCGCCCCGGCGGGATGCCGGCCGCGAGGGCTCATCCCGTCCCAGCGCCGGCTGCGGGCCGGCGCGCTCGGATCCGGGGAACCAGGATGAGCGCCAGCCCGTAACACGCGAAGGCCAGGATGAGCGTCGCCGGGGTCCCGTGCTTCAGGTCCTCGAGGAGCACCTTGAGCCCGGTGAAGCCGAGCAGCGGGTAGGCGAGCCACCCGCACTCCGCGAGCGCGGCGCTCCGCCCCAGCCATGCCGCGGCGACCGCGGTGGCGACGAGCGCCACCGTGCGCAGCGTGGCCAGCGCGCCCGGGCTTGCGCCCCCGCCCCCGGAGACCCGCGGCGCGATCCAGGCGACGACCGTCCCCGAGAGCGCGAGCGCGAGCACGAGATCGATGACGAGCGGGACCATCTGCTCCGCGACGTTCGACCGGGGCACCCGGCTCGTGAGCCACGCGCAGCCGGCCACGGCGACGAGCACCGCGGTGGTCGCGACGCCGGGCCGCCAGGAGACGGAGCTGCCGAAGAACAGGGCCGCGATCGACCGGCCGAGCAGCCCGCTCCCGACCGCCGCGGCCGTCGCGTAGACGACCGCATGCACCGCCAGGGTGCGGCTTCCCTTCCTCGGGGCGAGGGTGGCGGCCACGAGCGCGAGAGTCCCCCAGGCCAGCGACCGGACGGGTTCGCCCAGGAGCAGCGCCGCCCCGGCGAGGAGCAGGACGATGGCGACCGACGTGTAGAAGTGGAAGTTCTCCCGGATCTTCTGGCGCCGCTGCACGAAGGCGAAGGCCACGGCGTAGGCGGCGGCGCCGAAGAGGATCGCGAAGACGCCGAACCCGGCCTGCCCCATGCCGGAGCGGACGGCCACCCACACCGCGCCGCCGATCCCGACGGCGATGACCGCCGCGGTCTGGATCATCTCGAAGGGGACCACCTTGCGTCCCATGTAGAGGGTGCGGGTGGCGATCGAGCCCAGGAAGAACGCCACCAGCGACGACTGCACGAGCAGCGCGCCAGCCGGCCCCCCCTGCGCCTGCGGGCTGGCGACGAGGAGGACCGCCAGGTCGGCGACCGCGGCCGCCGGCCACCGGAGCCCCGTCCAGTCGCGCACGTACCCGATCCACAGGGTGCCCACTCCGAGCAGCACCAGGTAGAGGGCTCCGGGCACGAGGTTCCCGCTCGCCTTCTGCATCAGGAAGAGCGCGGTGACCATGCCGCCCAGCGAGACCACCCAGGCCAGCGGCGGCAGGCCCCGGCGCGTGGCCAGCAGGAGCGCCGCCGCGGTGAGGGCGGTGAGCACCGCCGCGGCCGCGACCGGGG
>DAIEMM010000475.1 GCA_027349605.1 Anaeromyxobacteraceae bacterium | reverse complement strand
CGCCACGCCACCCGCCAGGTTCCCCCACCGGCGGCACGCTCGATGCGGATCAGGACCTCGTTCGAGGCCGGGACGGACGCGGGAGCCACCGCCGGCGCATGCGCACAGGAGGCGAGGAAGGCGGCCAGGGCGATGGGGACTCGGCGCACGACCGGGAGCCTAACGCACCGGGGTCGCCCCCGCCTCGATCCGCACCCTGCGGGTGAAGAGGGTCACGTCCCCCTCCTGCTGCGTCACCACCCACGGTGGCCGGGCCGCGGCGACCCCCGCCGCGGCGGGGGGAAGGCCCGACGACTGGTCGGCGACGACGACCTCGAACGGTCCGGAGGCCGAGACCGTCACCTCCACCTCGACGCCCGCCGGACCCGCGAGGAGCCGGTAGACCCACCACCCCCCGTACCAGCGGGCGAGCTTGGGCACGGGCGGCGGCACCGGCGCCCCGTCCACCCGGAAGGAGCGGATCGTCACCTCGGGTGGAATGGCGAGCTGGATCTCGGGGGCGCCACGCGCCGAGCGGAGCCGGGCGCTCCACCGGACCGTGTCGCCCTCGCGCGAGACCTCCCGCACCTCCACGTCCGGCCCCGCGGCGGGGAGCGGCGTCGCCGGCGCCTCGAAGGACGGGCGGAGGGTTCCCCAGCCGAACCGGACCTCCGCCCCCGGGGAGAAGGGAGCGGCCGCGCGGACCTCCGGCGGGAGCCTGCCCAGGTCGGAGCTGGCCAGGATCCGCGCCTCGGCCCCTTCCTGGTGGAAGTAGACGATCAGCCGCTCCGGCGCGTCGACGTCGGCCACGGGAGCGGCGAGCGCCAGGGCGAGCGCGGCGACGGACAGCGCGAGGGGAGCGGCCGCGGCGACGCTGCGCGCACGGAGGGAAAGCGCGGCCGCGAGCGGCGCCAGCGGGAGGGCCACGACGGCGACCGCCGCCGCCGCCGCGGGACCGGCCGCGTGGCCCAGGGCCGGGTAGAGGAGCCACGCCGGCGGGAGCAGCACGAGCCCTCCGGCGACCACCGTCGCCAGGTCGACCCCGGCCCGGGCGCGCTCGCTGGAACCGGCCAGGATCCCCCCGGCGCTGGCCACGAGCGCCGGGACGAGGAGCACGAAGGAGGCCCCGGGAAGCGTCGCGGCCAGGGCCAGGGCGCCCGCGGCGAGCCAGAGGCGGACACCTGCCCGCAGGCCGTCCGGACCGGTCCTCCGTCCGGCCAGGACTCCGGGGAGCAGGCCCCCCGCGATCCCGGCCAGGAAGAACGAGGCGACGAGCGGGCCGGGGTTCGCCACCCAGGGCCGGAGGATCGGGTCGAGGCCGAGCGCGCGCCCGGCTCCGGCTCCGAGACCCGCGGCCGCGACGACCGAGAGCGGCGGCAGCAATGCGCCGAGCGCGACCCGCGACAGGGACGTCCGCCCGCGCCGGAGGTCGGTCGCCCCGCCGGCCAGGGCGAGGAACAGCGACGCCAGCGCGAGCGGCACGGCCCAGGGTTCCGGGAAGCGGACCACCCACCGCCCCAGCAGGTCGAACCAGACGGCCTCCCCCTCGCGCCCGCCGGGCTCGGCCAGCCTGCGGACGAGCGCGAGCGCGTTCTCCCCCTGGTGCTGGACCGATCGCGGGTCGAGGTGGGCCAGGTCGTCGCGGGGCGTGTGATAGCGGACGGCCCCGTCGATGAAGGCCAGGTTCGCTCCCGGGACGCCGAGCCGGCGCAGGACGGTGAGGTCGGTGTCGTTCGGCAGCAGCCGGTAGACGGTGGAGAGGAGCGAGCTCCCCATCGGCCGCCGGGCTCCCTCGGAGAGGCGCCGGGCGACGAGGGCTCCCGACCCGGAGGTCTCGAAGAGGAGGCTCGGGCCCCCCGTTCCCCGGGCCTCCAGGTTCACCACCGCGCCCACCTCCGGCGCGGCGGGGTCGCGCAGGAAGGCCTCGGCGCCCCCCAGCCCGGACTCCTCGGCGTCGTCGACGAGCAGGATCACGTCGGCCGCGGCCGGCTCGGCGCGCAGCACCCGGGCGATCTCGAGCGCGATGGCCACGCCCGACCCGTCGTCCGCGGCTCCGGGCCCGGCCGGCACGGAGTCGAGGTGCGCGGAGAGGAGGACCGGAGGGCCGCGCCCCCTTCCGGGCAGGCGGGCCACCACGTTCGAGACCGGCGTGCAGGTGAGGTAGCGGTTGCAGGTCACCGACCGCTCCACCCGGTGCTCCACCGCCAGCTCCCGGAAGGCGGCGACGATGCGATCGCGCACGCGGGCGTTGGCCTCCGATCCCGCCGGGTGGGGCACGCCCTCGCCCGCCGCCTCGAGCAGGCCGCGCAGCTGCGAGAGCGCCCGCCCGGCCGAAAAGGTGCCGGCGGACGCGGAGGACGGAAGGGGGGAGGGGGGGCGGAGCCCGAGCCAGGTCGCCGCGAGGACCGCGGCGAGGAGGAGGAGTCCTGCGGAGAAGGCGCGCCCGTGCATCCGGGGACATTCTGTCACGCCTGCGGCACCAGGGAGGCCCGCGGGCTCTACGGGGCCGGGGCCACCGGCGACGGCGCGGCGGCCCCGGCCGGGGCCGGCCTCCCCGGAGGCGCAGCGCCCGGGACCGCCTCGTCTCCCACGAGCAGCACCGCCCCCAGCGCCACCAGGCCGAGCAGCAGGATCGCGCCCACGGCCAGCAAGACCAGCTTCTTCACGGCGAGTCCTTGTCCTTCCCGGCCTCCACCAGTCCGTGGCGGGCCAGCTTCTCGTAGAGCGTGGAGCGGTGCAGCCCGGAGAGGTCGGCCGCCTTGCCCACCGCGCCCCCGGCCTCGCGAAGCAGGTCCTCCAGGTACCTCCGCTCCCAGGCGTCGCGAGCTGCGCGGTAGCGTCCCTCCCCGGCGATCTCGGCGGCGCGCGCCGCGATCTCGGGAGGGAAGTCGCCGACGGCCAGGTGGTCCCCCCGGGCCAGGAGCAGGGCCCGCTCGAGCGCGTGCTCGAGCTCCCGGATGTTCCCCGGCCAGGAGTGGTCGAGGAGCGCCTGCATGGCCTCGGCATCGGGCATGAGGGGGGGGCGGGAGAGGCGGACCGCGTGCTTCTGCACCAGGTGCTCGACGAGGAGCGGGATGTCCTCGCGCCGCTCGCGCAGGGGCGGGAGCCGCATGGGCACCACCCGCAGCCGGTACCAGAGGTCCTCGCGGAACCGCCCCTCCTGGACCGCCTTCCGGAGATTCTCGTTGGTGGCCGCCACCACCCGAACGTCGGCCTTCTGCGGCTTGCGGCTGCCCACCGGCATGAACTCGCCGTCCTGGAGCACGCGGAGCAGCTTGGGCTGCAGCTGCGGGGGCAAGAGGCCGATCTCGTCGAGGAAGAGCGTGCCCCCCTCGGCCTCGGAGAAGAATCCGGGGCGCGCCTGGTCGGCGCCGGAGAACGCGCCCTTCTCGTGGCCGAAGAGCTCGCTCTCGGCCAGGTTCTCCGGGATCGCGCTCATGTTGAGCGCCAGGTACGGGCCCTTGGACCGGCTGGAGAGCCCGTGGATGAGGCGGGCCAGGACGTCCTTCCCGGTTCCGCTCTCCCCCTCGATGAGCACCGGGACGTCGGACGGGGCGATGCGCTCGGCGACGGAGACGATCTCCTTCATCGCCTGGCTCTTGCCCACCATGCCCTGCAGCGAGAAGGTGCCGGAGAGCTGCGCCTTGAGCGTCCGGTTCTCGCGCAGCAACGCGCCGTGCTCGGCGGCGCGCTGGACCATCACCTCCAGCTCCTCCGGGTCGAAGGGCTTCTTGAGGTAGTCGAAGGCGCCCGCCTTCATGGCCTCGACCGCGGTCTCCACCGTGGCGAAGGCGGTCATGATGATGACGGGGATCTCCGGGACCTTGGCCTGGAAGCGCTTCAGCCCCTCCAGGCCGTCGATGCCCGGCATGCGCAGGTCGGTCACGATGACGTCGAACGCGGCGCGGTCGAGCGCCGGCAGGGCCTCGGCGACCGAGCCGAAGTCGTAGACGTCGAAGCTGCGCCCCAGCGCGCGCTTCACCATCTGTCGCGCCGAGTCGAGGTCGTCGATGACCATCACGCGCAGCTTCATGACTTCTCCCTGGCCCCGGGGAGCCGGATGGTGAACGTCGCACCGGCCCCGGGCCGGCTCTCCACCGAGACCGAGCCCCCGTGGGCCTCGACCGCCTGGCGCACGATGGCGAGGCCCAGGCCGGTGCCGGTGGCCTTGGTCGTGTAGAACGGCTCGAAGACCTTCGCACGGGTCTCTTAGTCAATGCCCGGACCGTCGTCCTGGACCTGGAGGACGAGGTCGCCGTCCTCGCGCCGGCCTTGGAACCGGAGCGCCCCACCGCCCTCCGGCTGCATGGCCTGGATCGCGTTCAGACCCAGGTTCATGAAGGCCTGCCGGAGGAGCTCCGGGTCCACGCGGACCTCGGGGGCGTCCGGCGCATAGCGCATCTCCACCGCGACCGAGGCGGCCTTGGCGGCCGGCCCGAGCACCTCCACCACCTCGGCCAGCACCGGCTCCACGGTCTGGACCTGTGCCTTGCCGGGCCTTGCCCGCGCGAAGACGAGGAAGCGCTCGAGCAGGCCGGCCGACCGGACCACCTCCCGCTTCACCGCCTCGAGGTCCGGGCGGTTCACGTGATCGGCGGGCAGCTCCCGCAGGGCCACCGCGTTGAACCCGCGGATCACGTTGAGCGAGTTGCCGAGCTCGTGCGCGAACCCGGCGGCGATGCCGCCCAGCGTGGCCAGGCGGTCGGCCCGCAGGACCTCCCGGGTCTTCTGCTCGACGCGCTCCTCCAGCGAGGTGATGAGCCGCTCGTTCTCCTGCCTCCGCTCCTCGAGCCGGAGCGACATGCGGTTCACCGCCTTCACCAGGTCGGCGAGCTCCCGGTCGGGCGGGACGGGCAGCTGCACGCCGGTCTCCTCGCCGAGCCGCTCGGCGGCCTCCACCACCTGCTCGAGCGGCCGGGCGATGCGCATCAGGAAGTAGCTCGCCAGCCCGAGCCCCACCGCGATCCAGAAGCCCGCCACCAGCGCCACGCCCCAGGCCAGGCGGCGCGCGTCGCCCACCACCTCGTCGTGCGAGTAGTCGAGGTAGAAGGCGCCCACCAGCTCCCCCTCCCGCAGCACCGGCGCGCTGGCCACGATGCCCTCCGGGTGGATGAGCCGCTGCAGGGCCTCGAGCGGCGAGGAGCCGCGCTGGAAGATGCTCGGCGGGGCGTGCTCCGGGCAGGGATCGTTCCGGACCGAGGCGCACGCCACCAGCCTGCCGCTCCGGTTCACCACCCAGACCCGGTCGAAGGGCCCGGCCGCCAGCACCCGCTGGACCAGCGCATCGAGGGCCTCCTCCGCCCCGGGTTCCAGCGAATCGGGCAGGAGCCAGCGCGAGGCCTACGGTTCCGAGGAGGCGGCGATGGCGCTTCCCTCGCGCAGGAGCAGCTCCTGCCCGCGCAGGAGGTCGCGCCAGAGCGCCACCGCCGTCACCCCCGTGGTCGCGAAGACCACGAGGCCGGCGATGAGCACGAAGAGCTTGAGGCGGAGGGTCACTATCGAAGCCCGGGAACGTTCGACTAGAATGCCACCCCGATGAGGCGGAGGCCCCTTTTTTACGTGTTGGTGGTGGTGGGGTGCCTCCTCTTCCTGGCCGCCGCCTCCGGCGTGTGGAAGCTCAAGCGCTTCGTCGACAACGACCCCCGCCTCTGCGCGCAGTGCCACCGCGCCAGCCCGGAGTTCTCGCTCTGGGCCGGGGGGACCCACCAGAGCGTCGCCTGCCAGCGCTGCCACCACTCCACGCCGGAGCAGGGGCTCGCCATGCTGCGTCCCTTCATCGCCGGCCGATCCCCGGCGGGGGCGAAGACCCACGCACCGGTGGAGATCGGCTCCTGCGCCTCCTGCCACCTCTCCCACGACGGAAACTGGCCCCAGGTGGGCAATTCCCGCGGTCACCGGATCCACTACGCCGAGCACGGGATCGCCTGCGTCACCTGCCACGCGGAGGGGATGCACGGGTTCCACCCGCTCACCGACAGCTGCAAGAAGTGCCATGGCGAGCACACCGTCCGGGCCCAGGGCATGGCGAAGCTGCACTGCTTCGTCTGCCACGACTTCCTCTCCCCCGACCCCGGCCTCCTTCCCACCCGCCGGGACTGCCTGCGCTGCCACCGGGCCGAGGGGGTGCACCCGGCCCGCTTCTCCGAGACGGCGCCCATGCAGTTCGACTGCGGGACCTGCCACAAGCCCCACGCCGCCACGCCGGAGGAGTCCATCGCCCGCTGCACCGGCTGCCACGTGGTGGCCGAATCGGCGGGGCTGCACGCGAGCCACCTGAAGCAGCGTTGCACGGCCTGCCACGCTCCCCACCTCTGGAAGGCGGGGATCGCCGACTGCGTTCGCTGCCACGCCACGGCGGAGAAGCACGCCGACGGGAGGGACTGCGTCACCTGCCACCGGTTCCGCTCCACCCCCGATCGGAAGTAGACCGGAGCCGTCCACGGTCCGCCGGCGCCGGTCCTTGGCGCGCCGGGTCTTGACGGGACGACGGGAGTATCGTGAATCTTGCTGAACCGTCCCTCCGGAGGCCCATCCCATGCGCTTCATGGCACTGATCGTGACCCTCGCGTCCTGGCTCATGATCTCGACCTTCGCATTCCCCCAGAGCGGCGCGTCGTTCCTGCTCGCCTGGGTGGTGGCCCTGCTCGTCTCGGGAATCTCCATCGCCTCGCCCGGGCGCATGAACCTGCGCCTCCTCATCTCCGGGCTGGCCTTCATCCTCTTCTGGTCGGCCATCCTGCTCCCCGACGTCACCTTCGCCGCCCGGGTGAGCAACGGCACGGTCGGCGCGCTGCTCTTCGCGCTGGGAATCATTCCCTCGCCGCTGCGGCGGGAAGAGGCGAAGTCCCGGGCCTAGCACGCTCCGGCCGCGGCCGGGCGGGCGACTCCCCGGAAACAGGTCGGCCCCGACCGCGACCCGGGAAACGGGGCGGACGGGGCCTCGGGCCGGCCTGTTGCTGCTAGTGCGGGTCCTTCTTCTTCCCGGTGATCTCCTCGTACTGGCCGCGGTGCTCCTCCTCGAGCATGGCGTGGCTCATCTTCCCGGTCAGCCAGACCCAGTTCATCGGGAAGATCGAGGGCTTCAGGTGCGCGTTGTAGAAGTGCACCACGAAGAGGAAGAGCAGGGCCAGCGTGGCCTCCTCCCCGTGGATGATCTGGGCCGACGTGAGGACCCAGTACGGCGCGTACTTGGCGAAGAAGACCGGGAACCAGAGCACGAAGCCGGTGCCGACCATCATGATCATGCCCCAGAACACCGCCCAGTAATCGAACTTCTCCAGGTAGCTGTACTTGCCGTAGGCCGGGCGCTCTCCGAGTCCGAGCATGTAGCGGATGTTGTCGCGGATCTCCCCGACGTCGCGCGGACCGGGGAGCATGGAGAAGGCGAGCGTGCGCTTCGCGCCGTGCAGCACGAGGTACAGGAGGTGGTAGGCGCCGGAGACGATGATCATCACCGCGGCGATGCGGTGCAGGAGCGCCGCACCGTGCGGACCGCCGAAGAGGGCCAGGATCTTCCGCGAGGTCTCGATGGCCTCCGGGGAGCCGGCGCCGCGCAGCGGCCAGCCGGTCAGGCCGAGGAGGATGACCCCCACCAGCATGAGCCAGTGCTGGGCGCGCTGGTGCAGGTCGAAGCGCTGGACGAACTGCGCCTCCTTGGCCGGGTCGTGCCCGTGCCCGGCCTTGCGCATGCGGATCTTGTGGCGGATCTCGGCCACGAGGTCGAGGGCCACGTGCCCGGCGAAGAAGATCAGGGTGAGCGCCGACAGCCACGAGAACACCACGTGGAGGAAGTGGGGGATCTTGCTCTCGCCGTGGGCGGGGTCGTCGTGGGCGATGAGCTTCGCGAAGTTCTCGTTCGCCCCGGCGTGGCAGCGCCCGCAGGTCTCCATGCGGTTCCTGCCGGCGACGGTCGAGGCCGGGTTGGTCTTGGCCAGGATCAGGTGGGCGTTGGGGTGGATCACGCCCTTGGCGTCCTTCTCGGTGGCCCCGTGGAAATCGACGCAGGCGGGGGCGCGAGCCGACCCGGTGTTGACGAGCCGGCCGTGGATCGAGTCGTGGAAGGTGACCACCACGTCGGGCTTCAGCCCGGCCTTCTCCACGTAGGCGGCGTCGCCGTGGCACTTCTCGCAACGCTTCGAGACGGCCCGTGAACCGGGAACGAACGTGGCGCCGGCCCTGACGGGTTCGGGCGCGGCCTGGGTGATCTCGTGGATCGCACCGTGGCAGCTCGCGCAGGTGGGGCCGGCGACCTTGGCGTCGTTCTTCAGCCACTGGCCGTGGACCGAGGAGGCGAGCTGCTCGACGACCTCGCCGTGGCAGTTCGCGCAGGCCAGGTAGGCGCGGGGGGCCGGGCTGGCCTTCAGGGCGTCGTAGCGCGCCACCATCGCGGCGTCGGCGCCTTCCAGCGGCGGAAGCTCATGCGGCCCGGGCGCCTGGTAGCCGGCATGGCAGTCGGTGCAGCCGAAGGAGCCGTGAACCGACTTGAGGAACTCGGCGGGGCGAACGCCCGACTCGTCCGGCTTCGAGGCCGCGTGGCAGTCGAGGCAAGCCTGGTTGGGGTCGGGCGCAGCCGCGGTGGCGGGTGCGTCGGCCGCGGCGGCGGCCATCGGGAGCGTCAGGAGAAGCGAGAGGAGGAGGGTCTTCGAGCGCATAGGTCGGTAGGGTGGCCCCGTGCAGGGCGTGTGCCTGAGCGGCGCAGGATAAAGGTTCGGAATCCTAAAGTATTGCGCTGGATCAGATCGGGGCTTCGCGCACGGATTGCGTTTAGGGGGGTACCACGAAACGAAAGTGCGGCCCCGGAGTCTCCTCCGGGACCGCGCGTCTCCCCGATCCCCCGCGGGAAAGCTAGCCCTTCGACTCCTGGGTGGCGGCCTTGGCCGGGGTGGCGGCGGTGGTGAGGGCGCCGACCGCGGCGCCGGCGACCGCGCCGCCGACCGCGAAGAGGGAGCCGACGCCGAGGGCGCCCATCACCATGCCGAAGACGATCAGGGCGCGGACGAGGAAGGTGGCCTGGACGGGAGTTCCGAAGATCCCGCCGGCGAGGAGCACGCCCGCGTAGCCGCCGTAGAGGAGGGCCGGGAGCAGCGCGATGGCGAGGAAGAGGGCCAGGCCGACTGCGGCGCCGATGATGCTGGGGGTCTTGCGGTTCATGGTGTTCTCCGGGGTCGTCGTGAGAGTTGAAAGACGAGAGGAGCCACTGCAGCCCGCCTGCCAGGTGGCCGGCATCGTGATTCCGGGGGGTTGGGGACGTGGGATGTCGGGGATTCCCGACGAGGCGTCCCCGGACGCAGACA
>DAIEMM010000472.1 GCA_027349605.1 Anaeromyxobacteraceae bacterium | reverse complement strand
TGACCCAGGACGAGGCGACCATCTGGTTCCACGATCACTCCATCGGCAAGACCCACCACAACGTGATCGCGGGCCCCGCCGGCTTCTTCCCCGTGAAGGATCCCGCGCACCACGGCAAGCTCACCAACTGGATCCCCGGCTCGAACAACGGGATCCTGCCGGTGGGCTCCGAGTACACCTGGCTCGACCCGGTCACCGAGCCCCGCGACGCGCTCGGCATCCCCATGTACGACATGTTCTTCGCCATCCAGGACCGTGCCTTCAACGAGGACGGCAGCATCAACTTCTCGAACGGCCTGGGCCAGACCCCGTTGCCGATCGGCCTGGGCGGCGTTCCGGGACAGACCCCGGTCACCGCGGGCGTGAACCCGCTCGTCCACCCGACGTGGGTGCCCGAGTACTTCGGCGACCATGCCCTCGTGAACGGCGTCCTCTGGCCGAAGAAGACGGTGGCCCCCGGCTACTACCGCATCCGTCTCGTGAACGGCTCCGACTCGCGCTGCTACACCCTCGGTCTCCTCGCCAAGCCGAATCCGGCCCCGGGCGTTCCCGCCGCGGCCCCCGCGCCGGGCGCGGACACCAGCCTCGGCCCGGACGCCCCGAACATGCGCTTCTGGGTCATCGCCAACGATCAGGGCTACCTCGGGAGGCCGGTGCAGATCGCCAAGGTCAGCGGCGGCACCTTCTCGATGTGCCCCGGGGAGCGCGTCGAGCTCGTCGTCGACTTCGGCACCCTGCAGAACGGCATCGGCTCGCGCAGGGATGCCACGGTCTTCCTGACCAACAGCGCCGCCGCCCCGTTCCCGTTCGGCATCCCGCCGTTCGGCGCGGGCACGCCCTGGCCGGACATGAACGTGATCATGCGCTTCGACGTGCGGAATGCCGCCGGACCGGGCGTCCGCGCCTGCGCCTCGGCCGGCGCTCCCCTGGCGCTCAGCTGGGATCCGGCCCTGCCCTGGCAGCAGAACATGGCCACCGCCTGCATGCCGGACAACCCGAGGGACCGGATCAACAACACGACGTTCAAGAGCCTGGTGCGGCGCAACGGTCCGCTGGGACCGCAGGCCATTCCTCCCCCCGCTCCCGGGAAGCTCGTCGTCCGCCACGTCTACCTGAACGAGCGGCTCGACGGGGTCACGCTCATGCCGCTCGGCATGCAGCTGAACGGCGTGCCCTTCGAGTACAAGGTGACCGAGACCCCGAGCGCCGGGTCGCGTGAGGTCTGGAAGTTCATCAACCTCACCGTGGACACCCACCCGATGCACCCGCACCTGGTGAAGCACCAGATCGTCCGGCGGGACCTGTTCGACATGAACGCCTACAAGACCGACCTGTGCGGCAGCGCCACCTGCCAGCCCGGCCCCGCCCCGGGCAACGAGATGCAGGTCGTCCCCGACATCGACGGGATCAGCGTGACGACCGGCCTTCCGTACATCGGCCTGCCGTCCATCGTGAACCCCTGGGAGATGGGCTGGAAGGACGTGGTCCAGACCCCGCCCGGCGAGGTCACGACCATCGTGGCGGACTGGACCGCGCACTGGCCCGGCGCCGGCACCACCGGATTCCCGGCGGGCACCCCGAACGCCCCCGGCACGGCCGGCTGCCCCGGAGGCGCCTGCGGCGGGCCGCCGTGGGTCTACGAGTCGGTGACCTCCGGCCCGTACGTCTGGCACTGCCACATCAACTCGCACGAGGACTCGGAGATGATGCGCACGAGCCTCGTCGTGCCGTAGCGCGCAGGCGGCCCGGACGTGACACCTGGGGGCGGTGCCGCGAGGCGCCGCCCCCTTCTCTATGGGTGAAGAGGGAAGATCAACCGGAAGCGCGCGGGCTCCGTCGCCACCGGCGTGCGCAGCACGTGGCCCCGGAGGATCCGCTGTGCGCAGGCGACGAGGCCGTCGGAGGCCTGCCCCTGCGACTCGACCGGCGCGTCGACGATGCGGATCCGTCCGGGCTGGACCTCCAGGTCGAGCAGGAGGACGGCGGTGGGGCCGTCCCCCCGCGAGGCGCCGTCGAGTGCGCGGGAGACCGGAAGCTGCCCGTGGCGAGCCTGGACCTCCTCGGCGAAGCACAGGGCCAGGCGGGGCTGGATCTCGTTCAGCTCGTTCTGGAGCGCGGGGCCGATCCGCCCCAGCTTCGCTGGTCGCGCGGTGCGCGGGACCGCCTCCCAGGAATCCTCGGGAGGCGGGAGCGGTGCGGGCTCGTATTGCACGGCCGGGGTGCTCGCGGGGCCGCCGTACGGACGGTCCCCCTCGAGCCCGGGCAGGGGGCCGACGGGGATGGGAATCGGAGCGGCGGGAACGGCGACGACGGGAGCGGGCGGTTCGGGCAGGGACGCGTCCCCTCCCGTGGAGAGGATGACGGCGATGGCGCCCCCCCCGACGAGGAGGATGCCTCCCGCCGCGAGGAGGAGCCTCCTCAAAACGACGCCTCGACGATCACCTCGCCCTGCTTGCCGTCCCCTGCGGGAACCAGGCGCGCCCGGTACGTCCCGTGGACGATCCAGGCGCCCGGCGTCTTCGGATCCCGCGCTGCCGACCGGAGGGTGAGCAGGACCTCGCCCCGCAGTCCCGTGGTCTTCGTCGCCGTGAAGAGCGTGCCTCCCTCGGCCGCCACGCTCGCCTTGCCCATGCCGAGGTCGTCGAGCGTGTAGGTGCCTGCCCGCACCGGGCGCGGCAGCCGGAAGGCGCCCGGCGCGTAGGCCGGAACCCCGGGGATGGGGTCGCGCGCCTGCACGACGAACGTGGCCTCGCCGTCCTTCGACTCGACGACGGCGGCGTCGCAGGTGAAGGTCCCGGTGACAGTCCCGGAGAGACGTCCCTGGCAGGTTGGGTCGCCGGCGGAGGCGAGGGCCGGGGCCGCGAGGATCGCGGCCGCGAGGAAGGCGCGCATGGTCATCTCCGGGAGGAGGCGGGAGTGGCCAGCGCCTTCTCGGCCGACGCCACGGCCGCCGCTAGGGCGTCGGTGGAGCGCTTCACCCTGGCCAGGGTGGCGCGGGCCAGCTCGACGCACCGGGTGGTGGCGCCCCGCGTGTGCTCGAGCTCGGCCCGCTTGTCCTGGCTCACCGACGCCTCCATCGAGCTCCGCATGCTCAGCTGCGCGTACTGGCAGACCCGGGTCTTGTCGACGGGCCAGCGGCTGACGAGGTCGGCGTAGCTCGCCGCCCGGGCCTCGGAGAGCTCCTTGCGGATCGCCCGCAGTCGCGGGGCGGCGTCGGGGTCGGCCTTCGCCATCGCGTCGAGGCGGGCCTCCAGCGCCTCGTTCCGGACCTTCCAGTGCAGCCCGTGGCCGAGGTGGCGCAGCGCGATCAGCTGGTTTCCCACCTCCCCGGCGCTCCTCCAGAGCTCCTGGTCGGCCTTCGAGCCGGGGGGAACCGGCAGCGGATCGGAGACCCCCGGCGACGGCTCCTCGGGCAAGGTGGGCGGCGGCGCCTCGGCTGCGGCGGCCGGAACCTCCGCCGCGGCCGGCACCGGGAGGGCCAGGATCGCCACCAGGGCGGCGCGAGACAGGGCATTCGGGAGCATCCCCCGATGATATCCGAGGAGACCGTCGAGGTAGAATCGGGGCCATGGTCTCCCTGTTCCTCGCCGCCCTCCTCCTCGCCCCGCCGACGCCCCCGCATCCCGCCGCCCCGGCATCGGAGGGCTGGCGCTCGGCCCGCTTCGGGATGACCCCCGCCGAGGTGGTGGCGGCCTTTCCGGGGGAGGCCGTCCTCATGTCACCGGAGGTGAAGCTGGCCGACGGCAACGTCATCGCGGTCCGGATCGACGCCTTCGCCTTCGAGGGGCTCCCGTTCGAGGTCCGGTTCGTCTTCGCGGGCGGCAAGCTGGCGCTCGTCAGCCTCCGGACGCCGCAGCGGACCTACGTGGACGCCGGCGCGTACACGCGGCTGCGGGACGCCCTGGTGAAGCGGTGGGGCCCGCCGCTCGAGGAGACGGCGGACGCGAACTTCATCGACCTGCGCCAGGCCCGCTGGAACCGGGGCGCGAACCGCGCGGACCTCAAGTACATCCCCGGCGTGGTGGCCATCGTCCACTACCCGAGGCCGGCCGCTCAGTAGGGGTGCACGAGCGGGCGCACCTCGCTGCAGGGGCGGCAGAGGGCGTTGGGGAGCCCGGAGTTCCGCCGGGTCCGGCCGGCCACCGCCTTGAAGACCGGCCCGCTCCTCTCCTCGTCGCACCGGAGGCAGTCGTTCAGCCGGCCGTCGGGCAGGTGGTAGGGCGCGGACAGCAGGGCGAGGCACGTGGAGAGGCACTGGGCGCGGGTGTTCGCCGTGTTGTAGGCCCAGACCTGGGCGCAGGGCAGGTCGAAGCCGAGCCCCTGGAGACAGGCGACGTCGGCGTCGAAGCTGCCGCTCGAGATCCCGCAGGCGCGGACGGGCGCGGTGAGGTCGTTCTCGCGCACGTAGACCGCCAGGTTCTCGAGCGACGAGCAGACCCCGCACCGGCCGAAGTGGGTGGGGATCGCGCCCGCCGCCCGGGCCGCGGCCTCGGTGGCGTAGGTGCCGAGCCGGTAGCTTCGCGGGGTGGCGCCCGCCGCGCCGGTGGGGAGCACCGCACAGACCGTGTCGGGCGGGTCGTCGGGCGGCGCCGGCGACGCGTAGGGATCGGCCGTGAGCGGCGCCGAAGGGTTCTCGAGCGTCCAGCCGGACAGGAGCCTCGCCACGAAGGCCGCGTCGTAGGTCGGCGGCGTCCACGTCACTCCCCCACAGGCGCACCCGGGGCGGCACTGCGCGTCCGAGAGCCCGGTCGCGGCTGCGGGCCGGCCGAAGAGGATCGCGCACGAGTCGGCGGCGGGCGCCGCCTCGCCGGAGCAGGCGGAGAGTGCGAGCACGGCGGCGAGGATCGTGACGGACGGGCGGGTGGCGCTCATGGCGGTGGTCATCCTTGCGCCCCGATGGCGCGGACCGCGGCCTCCACGGCGAGGAACTGGCAGCCCGCCGCGGCGACCACGAGCAGGTGGAAGATCTCGTGGAATCCGAAGAACGTGGGGTAGGGATCGGGCCGGCGCGTCGCGTAGATGATCGCACCCGACGTGTAGAAGGCCCCTCCCAGGAGCACGAGCAGGAAGGGCTGCGTGCCCAGCGCCGCGTGGAGCGCGGGGAGGAAGGGGACGATGAACCAGCCCAGGAGCACGTAGATCGCCGACCGCACCGGCTTGGGGGTCCGGGGGAAGAAGACCACGACGACCATGCCCAGCACCGCGCTCGCCCAGACCGTGGCCAGCAGCGCGTAGCCGCCCGCCGAGCCGATGACCAGGCAGAAGGGGGTGTAGGTCCCGGCGATGAGCACGAAGATGGCCGAGTGGTCGATGCGCCCCACCGTCGACCGGAGCCGGGGGTCGGTCCAGAAGACCCGGTGGTAGATGGCACTTATGGTGAACAAGACGACCAGGGAGCTCCCGTAGACCCCGGCCCCGAACTCGGCGGTGGGGGTGCTGGCCCGGGAGACGAGCCAAAGGGCGGCCGGAAGGGCTCCCAGCGCGGCGAAGAGGTGGAAGACTCCCCGGAGGGTGGGGCGCTGCCGGACGGGAGGCGTCGTGACCAGGTCCAGGGAAGCTAACCTCCCGGCTCGCCGACGCCCGTCAAGCCCCGCAGGCAGCGGACCTGGCTCGCGGCCCGCTTTCGCCGGAGCAGTTCCCTTCCGATCGCGACGTCGTCCCCCGAGTAGGCCGCCGGGTGGTGCAGGTGGTAGACCACGGCGCGGTGCTTGACGCTCTCGAGGGCGACCCCGGATGCCATCAGGCGCCACTCGACGTCCACGTCCTCTCCCACGCCGGCGGTCACGTAGTCCTCGTCGAAGCCGTTCACGGCGTCGAGGTGGGACCGGTGGACGCCCCAGTTGCAGCCCCAGATGCCGGTGGGCTGGTTCTTCTTGCGGAA
>DAIEMM010000451.1 GCA_027349605.1 Anaeromyxobacteraceae bacterium | reverse complement strand
GTGCCGGCCTCGAACTTGTGCGGGATGGTGTTGAACTTCGTCCCCTCGAAGGTGACGGACAGGATCATGTCGCCGCCGCCCTGCCACGGCGGCATGGCCTCGAGCAGCTTCGCCTTGCCGTAGAGCACGCCGATGCCGGTGGGGCCGAACATCTTGTGCCCGCTGAAGACGTAGAAGTCGGCGTCGAGGTCGCGGACGTCGACCCGGACGTGCGGCACGGCCTGCGCCCCGTCGACGAGGACAAGCACCCCGCGGGAGTGGGCCAGCGCCACGATCTCCTTCACGGGGTTCACCGTGCCGAGCGCGTTCGACACCTGGGTGACGGCGACGATGCGGGTGCGTGGCCCGATGAGCCGCTCGAAGTCCGCGAGGTGGACCCGCCCCTCGTCGTCCACCGGGACCACCGTGAGCTTCGCCCCCTTCTCGGCGGCGAGCAGCTGCCAGGGGACGATGTTGGAGTGGTGCTCCATCCCGGTGACCAGGATCTCGTCCCCGGGGCCCACGTTGGCGCGTCCCCACGCCTGGGCCACCAGGTTCACGCCCTCGGTGGTGCCCCGCGTGAAGATCACCTCGCGGGGCTCGGCGCCGATGTACCGGGCGATCCTCTTCCGGGCGCCCTCGAAGGCCGCGGTGGCCCGCTCGGCCAGGTCGTAGACGCCCCGGTGCACGTTGGAGTTGTCGCGGTCGTAGAAGCGGGTCACCGCGTCGATGACGGCCTGCGGCTTCTGGGAGGTGGCGCCGCTGTCGAGGTAGGCGAGCCGCTTGCCGTGCGGACGCTGGGCGAGCACCGGGAACTGGCGGCGCACCGCCTCGACGTCGAAGGGGGCGGGCCGGGTCGAGACCGGGCGCGCGGGAGTGGCCACCGTGCTCATGCGGCCTCCAGGATGGCGTCGCCGCCGGGCAGGCGCGCCGCGACCAGGCGTCCCAGCCGATCGCGCAGCGCCGGCAGGGCCACGCGGTCAACCATCTCCCGGGCGAACGCGTAGATGAGCAGGCCGCGGGCGGTGACCTGCGGCAGCCCCCGCGACCGGAGGTAGAAGAGCGCGTCCCGGTCGAGCTCTCCCACCGTGCCGCCGTGGCCGGCCTTGACGTCGTCGGTGTAGATCTCGAGCTGCGGCATGCTGTCGACGACCGCGTCCCGGGAGAGGATCAGGTTGGAGTTGGACTGGTGGGCGTCGGTCTTCACGGCCCCCTCGAGGACGCGGATGCGCCCGGCGAAGACGCCGCGGGAGGCGCCGTCGAGGATGCCCTTGAAGAGCTCGCGGCTCGTGCCGTGCGGGACGGCGTGCTCGATCACCGAGTGGTTGTCGACGAGCCGCTGGCCGTCGGTCATGTACAGGCCGGAGAGATGGGCCTCGGCTCCCTCCCCGGCCAGGCGCGTGAGGACGTCGCTGCGGGAGAGGGCGGCGCCGAGCGCGGTGGAATGGGTGGAGAGGCGCGCGTCCTTGCCCTGCTCGACCGCGAGGGTCGCGAAGTGGAAGGCCGAGGCGGGCTGGTCCTGCACCTGGTAGTGGTCGATGCGGGCCCCGGATCCGAGGGAGATCTCGGTGACCGCGTTGGTGAGCGCCGGGTGGTCGCCCAGCGCCACGTAGGTCTCGACCAGGGTCGCCTCGCTCCCGGGGTCGGCCACGACCAGCACGCGAGGGTGGCTCGCGGCGGGGCCGTCGGTGGCAGCCGTCACGAAGACCAGCTCGACGGCCCCTCCCTTCGCCTCCCCTCCCAGGTGGACGAAGGCGCCGTCCCCCAGGAAGGCCGCGTTGAGCGCGGCGAAGGGCCGGCCCTGGACGGAGACGGTGCGCGCCAGGAGGGGCTCCACCCGCCCGGGCGTGACGGCGATGGCGTGCTGGAGGCTCGCGGCGTGGATGCCGGCGGAGAGTCCGTGGGCATTCGACAGGTCGGCGCGGAACCGTCCGTTCACGAAGACCAGGCGCGGGCCGAAGGGCTTGCCGGCGGACCGCTCCAGGCCGGCGGCGGACACCGGGGCCGACGGGTCGCCGTGCCCGAAGGCGTGGGCGGCCAGCGGCGCGAGCGACGTGAATCGCCAGTCCTCCTGGCGCGTGGTGGGCAGGCCGTCCCGCTCGAAGGCCTCCCGCCCGGCGCGGCGGGCCGCGGCGACGAACTCCGGGGCCGGGGCCATCTCTCCGGCGCCCGCGACCAGGCTCTGCGCGGCGGCGTTCACGACTCCACCCAGGCGTAGCCCTTCTTCTCGAGCTCGAGGGCCAGCTCGCGCCCCCCGGAGAGGACGATGCGTCCCGCCGCCATGACGTGGATGCGGTCGGGGACGATGTACTCGAGCAGCCGCTGGTAGTGGGTGACGAGGATGGTGGAGCGCTCCGGGCTGCGCAGCGCCTCCACGCCCTTCGCGACCACGCGGAGCGCGTCGATGTCGAGACCGCTGTCGATCTCGTCGAGGATCGAGAGGCGGGGCTCGAGCACCGCCATCTGCAGCACCTCGTTGCGCTTCTTCTCTCCGCCCGAGAAGCCCTCGTTGACGCCGCGGTTCATGAAGGCCGGGTCCATCTCGACGAGCTTCATCTTCTCCCGGGCCAGCCCCAGGAAGTCGACCGCGTCGAGCTCCTCCTCGCCGCGCGCCTTGCGCTGGGCGTTGAGCGCGGTGCGCAGGAAGTAGAGGTTTCCCACGCCCGGGATCTCGACCGGGTACTGGAAGCCCAGGAAGAGGCCGGACACGGCCCGCTCCTCCGGGGTGAGCGAGAGCAGGTCCTTCCCGTCGAGGGTGGCGCTGCCGCCGGTCACCTCGGCGCGGTCCCGCCCGGCCAGCACGCCGGCGAAGGTGCTCTTGCCCGAGCCGTTCGGGCCCATGATGGCGTGCACCTCTCCGGGCTTCACGCCGAGGTCGAGTCCCTTCAGGATCTCCTTGTCGTCGATGCGGGCCCGCAGGCCGCGGACCTCGAGCAACGCCGCCCCGTTCGACTGCTGGCTCATCCCACGCTCCCTTCCAGGCTCATGCCGAGGAGCTTCTGAGCCTCCACGGCGAATTCCATGGGCAGCTCCTTGAGGACCTGCCGCGCGAAACCGTTCACGATCATGGAGACCGCGTCCTCCTCCTTGATGCCGCGCTGGCGGCAGTAGAAGAGCTGGTCCTCGCTGATCTTCGAGGTGGTGGCCTCGTGCTCCACCTGGGCGGTGGGGTTGCGGGCCTCGATGTACGGGAAGGTGTGGGCGCCGCAGCGGCCGCCGATGAGCAGCGAGTCACACTGGGAGTGATTACGGGCCCCCTCGGCGCCCTTCATGATCTTGACCAGCCCCCGGTAGGTGTTCTGCCCGTGGCCGGCCGAGATGCCCTTCGACACGATGGTCGACCGGGTGTTCTTGCCGATGTGGATCATCTTGGTGCCGGTGTCGGCCTGCTGCCGGTGGTTGGCGAGCGCCACCGAGTAGAACTCGCCCACCGAGTCGTCTCCCTGGAGGATGCAGCTCGGGTACTTCCAGGTGATGGCCGACCCGGTCTCCACCTGGGTCCAGGAGATCTTGGAGCGCCTCATGGCCTTGCCGCGCTTGGTGACGAAGTTGTAGATGCCGCCCTTCCCCTCCGCGTCGCCCGGGTACCAGTTCTGCACGGTCGAGTACTTGATCTCGGCGCCGTCGAGGGCGACGAGCTCGACCACCGCGGCGTGCAGCTGGTTCTGGTCGCGCTGGGGAGCGGTGCAGCCCTCCAGGTAGGAGACGTGGGACCCCTCGTCGGCCACGATGAGGGTGCGCTCGAACTGGCCGGTGTCGGCGGCGTTGATGCGGAAGTAGGTGGAGAGCTCCATGGGGCAGCGCACGCCCTTCGGGATGTAGGCGAAGGACCCGTCGGAGAAGACCGCCGAGTTGAGCGTGGCGAAGTAGTTGTCGGTGTAGGGTACCACCGAGCCCAGGTACCTCTCGACGAGCTCGGGGTGCTCCTTCACCGCGTCGGAGAAGGAGCCGAAGATGACCCCCATGTCGGCCAGCTTCTTCTTGAAGGTGGTGGCCACCGAGACCGAGTCGAAGACCGCGTCGACCGCCACGTTGGAGAGCCGCTTCTGCTCCTCGAGCGGGATGCCGAGCTTGGCGAAGGCCTCGCGCATCTCCGGGTCGACCTCGTCCATCGAGGCGAGCTTCTTCCGGGGCCTGGGCGCCGAGTAGTAGACGATCCCCTGGTAGTCGATGGGGTTGTAGCGGACCTTGGCCCAGGTCGGCTCCTCGAGGGTCAGCCAGTGGCGGAAGGCCTTGAGCCGGAAGTCGAGCAGGAAGGCCGGCTCGTTCTTCTTCGAGGAGATGAGCCGGACGACGTCCTCGTCGAGACCCTTGCGGATCCGGTCCTCGGC